>JANLUE010000367.1:0-2275 GCA_031363325.1 Gemmataceae bacterium | reverse complement strand
AGCGCGCGGCCGGCGGGCTCGTGCTCGCCAACGCGACCAAGCTTCTGTTCACGCCACAAGTCGAGCATCAGTTGTTCGCCAAGGGGATCGTATACGAGCGCGACCCCTATCGACTCGTCTCACTGCCGTTGCTCAAGATCTACAACCTCGGCGAACGCAATGTGACCGTCCACGATCTGGTGGCCCTGGCCGAGCCGGGGGCGCGATTGCACTTCCTGCGCAAGTTCGATGGCACGATGATTCAGCGTTTTCAGCACGATGGTCGGGTCGTGTTCAGCACTCGGGGGATGCTGCCGGGCGCCTATTTGCCGCCCGGCATCGCCCAAGACGACGACGCGCCGTCGAACTCGTTCGACTACATCGGCGCGGCCGCTCGGATCGCGCGCTCGAAGTACGCTCGACTCGTCGAGCCGTTCGCCGGGGCCGAGAACGTCACACTCATTCTCGAATTGATTCACCCCGACGCCCGGGTAATCACCGACTACCGGGGCCGCGAAGATCTAGTCCTACTCGCCGCGTTCGATCGCGATCGATTTCGTTACTGGCCCTTCGATCGGCTCCGCGAGTTCGCGGCCGAACATGGCCTCGTGACGACCGACGCCCTCTCACCATCCGGCGACACGCTCGCCGAACAAATCGATTCGCTCCTCGCCAGCCTCGTCGGATCGGATGAAGAGGGCACGGTCCTGGTCGTCGAACACGCCGACGAGGTGGTGTATCGCGTCAAGATCAAGACGCCGGACTACTTGCGGCTCCTGAAGTTGATGGTTCGATGCACGTACGGCGCGACGGTCGAGATGCTCGACGCGCAGGAGGCTTGCCCAACCTGGCCGGAATTCGAAGCGATCCTGCAACAGCAGGGCTCCGACAAGGTGCCGGAGGAAGTGCTTGGCCTGTACCGCGAACATTTCGACGCGTTCATGGCCTACCGGGCCGATTGCGAGCGACTGCGGCGTTGGGCAATTGTCCGCCTGGGCGAACTGCGCGCCCGCCTAACGGAAACCGACCCACGAACTTTGCGCAAGCTGTTCGCCGAATTGGCGCGAGCCGAGCCGCACCCGGCCCTCCTGTTCGCGGCCCTCGATGGCAAGCTCAGCTTGTCGAAGGTCCGCGAATATGCGTCGGATCCGGGAGAAGCCCGAGCGGCGTTGGTTAAGATCGATACCTCGTGACGCGTTCAGGGTCGCGCCGCCTCGAGCCGATACAAGTGCGTCATCGTGCGCACGAAGAGTGCATTGCCGACCGCGGCCGGTGAGGCCTTGCAGCCGGAGTCGAGTTTGTTCGTGGTCAGAACTTCCAGGTTCTTGTCGGCCGACAGGACGAAGCCGAGGCCGTCTTCGTCGAATATGTACCACTTCCCCTCGGCGACGATCGGCGAGGCCGTGAACTTGGCGGCCTTCGCGTCGAGTCGGACCTTGTTCAACTCCTTGCCATCCTTCACGGCTACGCACGACGCGATGCCGCCGGAGTTCACCATCAACAAAGTGTCATTCACGAGCAGGAAGGACGATCGATTCGGGGCCCCCTTCGCGTAAGCCCATTCCGTGTGCGTCCTGGTGATGTCGCCCTTACCGTCCGGTCGAATCGCCACCAATTGCTTGCCGCCATCGGTGCTCGCGGTGAACACCAGACCGTGTCCCGCGATGGGCCGAAGGAGGGCGTTCATGCCGCCATGTACGACGCGCCAGAGTTCGGCCCCCGTCTTGGGGTCATAAGCGGCCGTCGCCTCGGCCGAGGGGCTAACGATTTGCTTTTGACCCCCAACGTCGATCATGAGAGGCGTGCTATAGGCCTTCTTCAGGTCGCCGTTCTTTTCCTCGGGATGAAACTTGCGATCCCTCTTCCAGACGGTATCTCCCGACTTCTTGTCGAGCGCAATGAGATACTGCACATCGAACCCGTCGAACGTGAGTACGACGAGGTTGTCGACCAGGATCGGCGACGAGCCGGCGCCGCGATGGTGATTGCACTTCAGGTCGGTTCGAGTCCAAAGCGTCTTGCCGGTCGCCGTATCGATGCAGGCGGTCCCGGAAGCCCCGTAGTGAACGTAGATTCGACCCGCTTCAATCGCCGGAGTCGGCGAGGCGTAGCTGTTGAACTTCTCCCATTCGTGGAACGGATCCTTCGGGTCTGGCCGGCTCACCTCGAACACGAGCAGGTCGTGAACGACTTTCCCAGTCTCCATGTCGAGCGCGATGGCATAACACTTGTCGCCCTTGGAAGTGGCCGTCGCGACCCAGACCTGCTTCTCCCAGACGACCGGCGACGACCAGCC
>JANLUE010000355.1:0-1450 GCA_031363325.1 Gemmataceae bacterium | reverse complement strand
CTCGCGGAGCTGCTGGAGCTCGAGAAGCACTTGCTCGTAAGATGGCCCAATCACGCGCTCCCTCGCGACGGACAACCGTGTCAGCTGCAAGCGTTATGCGGATTTCCCCACCCGGCGTCCAGGGGCGCTAAACAAGTACAGATCGCCGTTCAGTGGCATCATGTCGAGCACACGGGATGATGCCGGTGCATTGTGGATGGCGACGTACCGCGAAGGAGTTTGGCGGTTTGACGGGAAGAACATCACACATTACCCCGTCAAGGATGCCGACAAAGCGATTACCCTGTTTTCCATACACAAGGACAAGCACGGAATCATGTGGGTCGGGACACACACCGCCGGGGCCTACAAGTTCAACGGCAAAACATTTGAGAAGTTCAGGCCGTGACGACGGAAGGCGTGATCGCCTACGAGGGTGCCCACGGCTGGGATAACTAAGGCTGTTGCACCACTTCGACCCGTCGGAGCCGATGAATGACAGGCCCGACCGAGATCGAAGGCCGAGTTTCACTCAGCGACAAGCTTCGGACCGAATTGTCAATAAGAAACAACGATTCGTCGTCCTGCCCCGCCAGACCTCTCCATGTCGCTTGGCCTCGTCGAAGTACGGTCGTTCTGGTCGGGCCGCCGCGTGGCGATCACCGGCGCGACCGGGTTCATCGGCCATCACCTGAGCGCTCAGTTGATCCAGGCGGGGGCCGACGTGACCGCTCTCGTGCGAGCCTTCGCGGACACCGCACGACTCCGAATGATCGGCGTTCGCTGCGTGGTCGCGCCGCTCGAGGAACCGGTTCTGCTCACGGAAGCGTGTCGCGGTCGGGACGTGCTGTTCCATTTCGCTGGCACG
Source organism: Gemmataceae bacterium (assembly GCA_031363325.1). Classification (GTDB taxonomy): domain Bacteria; phylum Planctomycetota; class Planctomycetia; order Gemmatales; family Gemmataceae; genus SIAJ01. The sequence goes on along the minus strand of JANLUE010000355.1, from coordinate 603 downwards.
TTCGATTCCCGCAACGACTGGGCCCGTTGCCGGAAGGTCAACGTGCGCGGGACCGCGAACGTTTTGCGTGCAGCGACCACCGCCCGGGTGCGTCGAGTCGTTCACGCCAGCTCGATCGTCGCGATCGGCGCGTCGGACGGGCCGGACCGGCTCGACGAATCGGCGACCTGGAACCTGGCCGGTGCCCGGTCGGCCTACGCGACTACCAAGTACGAAGCGGAGCGGATCGCGCTCGCATTCGCCGGTGGCCCGGAAGTTGTCGTTGTGAACCCCGGTCGCGTGGTCGGGCCGGGGGACTTTTCGGGAAGCGAGTTCGGCACGCTTTGCCACCGCTTTTGGGCACGGCGAATTCCAATCGTGTTTGGCGGCGGAACGAACTTCGTGGACGTTCGCGACGTGGCAACCGGCCTGCGCCTGGCGGCCGAGTTCGGTCGAGCAGGCGAGCGCTACATCCTGGGCGGCGCGAACCGAACTTACACGGCCTTCTTCAACGACTTGGCCGTCGTCGCGGGCCGATCGATTCCGCGTTTCCGGCTGCCGACTGGCCTCGGGGGGCGGGGCGGCGCACAACCAGTAACAATACGCCCGCCCCCGCCCGGGCGC
>JANLUE010000347.1:0-9273 GCA_031363325.1 Gemmataceae bacterium | reverse complement strand
GTCGGGTCCGCAAGCCTTCGACGACCATTTCAGCCGTCGGTCGTTCTTCGGGGTCGCGGGCAAGCATGGCATCGACCAACTCCGACACTTCGTGGGACCATTTGCCGTTCCAGGCCCGCAGCGAGTCGGGTCGGCCGTCGCGGTGCCAGAGCATGATCTCATCGACGCGGCCATCCGGATAGGGCCGGCGACCCGTCAGCAACTCGAACAGCGTCACGCCGAGCGCGAACACATCGGCCGCCGGGCCATCGATACTGTGGTCGCGACAAAGCTCTGGCGCGATGTAGTTTGCGGTCCCGAGCGCGTAGCCGACGCCCAGGAGCGCCTTCGCTTCGCCGGGCCGATGCGCGAAGCCCAGGTCAATCAGCTTCACGTAACCGACATCGACGAGATGCAGATTGGCGGGCTTGATGTCGCCATGAACGAAACCCGCTTCGTGGACCGCGGCCAATGCGCTCGCCGTCTGTCGAGCAAGTCGGATCGCGAGCTTCGCCGAGAGAAACCCTTCGCGCTTCAATACCGTCTTCACGGATTCGCCGGGCAGCCATTCCATCACAAGCCGGGCGGGCTTGCGTTCGGCATGCAACACGCGAACGAGATGTCGATGGCGAACGCGACGGCCGACCTGGGCCTCGCGGCGAAACAATTGTTGGTTGGCCGGATCGCGGGCGGCCATTGGCCGTAGCACCTTGATCGCCCGGCGTCGGCCGGTGGCCAACTCGCCGGCGGCATACACATCGCAAGTCGGTCCGCCGCCGACTCGGGGGCCAAGGACGTAGCCGGGGAAACGGAGCGGTTGGGGCATGTTGGCGAGTCGGCGGGGTGAATTCTTTTCCCAACCTTCCCACGTTCGACCGCCAAATGCCGGTTTGGGCTTCGGAATTCACCGTTTGGGGGGGTCGTGCGACCGGGACAACCGTCAGGCCTTGGCCTGTTGGATTTGTCTCCCATCAAAATGTGACGAATACTCCAACAACGACTTGCGGGTTGCGCAAGTCGTTCCGGGCACCCCAAATGACGCCGCTCCCCGACCGAATCGAAGACATCCCGGTCGCCCAGCCGACCGTCTCCGACGATCTGCCCGTCCCGATTGGCGGCGAGCCGGAAACGGCGATCGTCGGGCCGATCAATGGACGTTACGATCTCGGGGCCAAGATCGCTCGCGGCGGTATGGGCGTCGTCTATCGGGCGCACGATCGACTCTTGAATCGCACGGTCGCGGTCAAAGTTATGCGTGGCCGGTTCCTGGCCCGACCCGACCTGATGCGACGCTTCCTGGCCGAAGCCCGGATCAGCGGTCGCCTCCAGCACCCCGGCATCGTCCCGGTGTACGAAGTGGGCACGCTGCCCGATGGCCGCCCGTTCATCGCGATGAAGTTGATCGAAGGTCAGACGCTGGCCCGCCTGCTCCGCGATCGAGCGCACCCGAGCGAACATCTCCCGCACTACCTCAAAGTCTTTGAAGCGATCTGCCAGTCGGTCGCTTACGCCCATCAGGAAGGCGTTATCCACCGCGACCTGAAGCCCGACAACGTGATGGTCGGTGCCTTTGGCGAAGTGCAAGTGATGGACTGGGGCCTCGCCAAAGTCCTGTGCGCGGCCGACGAACCGACGATCCCCGAAATGGTCTGGCAAACGCCGCCGGACATGTCGAGCTTCCTCTCGGCCGAGGGGAGCGTCCCGAGTTCGATCGGCGAAAACGCGACCCACGCGACGGCGATCGTGGCCGTCGGCCCGGAAGATCCCGATGCCGCTCAGACGAGTACTGGGGCCGTGTTTGGAACGGTGCCGTTCATGCCGCCCGAACAGGCCCGCGGCGAGATGGACACGATGGGCCCGCCGGGCGACGTGTTCGCTCTCGGCGCGATCCTGTGCCAGATTCTGACCGGCGAGCCGCCGTACTTCGGCACGCCGCAACAGGTCAAGGACCACGCGCGAGCTGGGAAACTCTTCGGTGCGTACGTGATGCTCGATCGCTGCGGGGCCGACCCGGCGATCGTGCTGCTCGCCAAACATTGCCTCGCGGTGAACCCCGGCGATCGCCCCATCGATGCCGGTGCGCTCGCCGAAATGGTGAACCAGTGCCTCGAAGGTTTGGCGGATCGCGCCAAGGCGATGGAAGTCGGCCGACTCGCCGCCGAGTCGAAGCTGATCGACGTGCAAGCTCAGGAACGCTTGACCCGTAAGGCCCGCCGACTCGCCCGGACACTCGCCGTCTCCGGAGCGTTCATCGCTACCTTGATGACGATCGGCCTGGGCTGGTACGCGAAGGACCGCGCGAACCGTGCGGCCGAAGTGGAACATCGTCGCACGGCGGCCGTGAGTCAGATCGAAGAAGCGTTGACGGAAGCAGACATGAAGTCTCTGGAATCAAGACTCGGTGCCGGCGGGCCTTTGAATCGCGACGCGGCCGCGCGCCGCGCGGGAGCGGCCATCGAACGCGCCACCACCTTGTTCGAGTTGACGCCGAACGTTGGCGACGAACTCCGCGAACGACTCGCGGAATCGCGAGGTCGCGTTGACGAGGCGGAACGCGCAAACCGACTCACGCTCGCGCTCGAGAATTGGCGGACGGAGTTGTTCGACGCGAAAGGCAAGTTCGACCCCGAAGCGGCCGCTCGACGATGTGCGGAAACGCTGTCGGCACATGGGTTCGTCGTCGTTGGCCGCGAGCCGCTCGAAACGGCGGCCGAGATTGAAGCTCACCCGGCGGCCGCGAACCTTCGCGATGTCCTGGCCGACTGGGCATCAATCACGCAAGACGTGGCGGAACGACATCACTTGGCCAATGTGCTTCGTGCGACGGGGCACAGCTTGCCCGAGCGCTGGTTGGCCATGCTCGATACCGGCGACCCGGCCGCGCTCGCCGACCTGTCGGCCGATTCGATCCCGGCGGCTGGAGTGGCCGTCATCGCGCGTCGCTTGATTCAATCGAACCAGACCGAGGCGGCCGAACGGTTGCTGACCCGTGGAGTGCGCCGACACCCCGCTGAGTTCTCGTTGAATGCTCAACTTGGTTCACTGTATCGTGGGCGACCGGACCGACAGATCGAGGCGATTCGCTATTTGACCGCCGCGCTCGCCGCACGACCGACGGACTTGCACATAGCAACCGAACTCGGTGACGCGCTGGCCATGGCGGGCCGAATCGACGAGGCGTTCGATGTCTATCGGCGAATCACGAAGCTCGACACGAAACGGGCCGACGCGTTCGCCCGCGTCGGTGACCTCCAGGCCAACCTGGGAGACTTCGAAGCCGCTCGACAGAGCTATGTCGAAGCCGTCGGGGCCGATCCGAACTACGTCCCGGCTCACTTGAAGCTCGCAAACTCCCAATTGCAAGCGGCCGACCGCGACGCCGCCGAAGTGTCGTTCAACGCGGCCATCGCGCTTGAACCGAAGAACCACTCGGCGCTCGTCGGCCTCGGCGAACTCTATCTGCAGAAGAACGACACCATTCGGGCGACGCTGATGTACGGTGAAGCGGCCAAAGTCGAGCCGACCAACGGCGCGACGCGATTGGGCCATGCTCGCGCCCTGAGCGCCAACGGCGATCCCGATGCCGCCGTGAAGGAAGCACGCCTCGCCGCCAAGGCGCTGCCGAACAACTCCGAGGCCCACATGTTCCTCGGCCAGTTGCTTCGCGAACAGAAGGATGAAGCTGGCGCGTTGATTGCCTATCGCGCGGCGGCCGCCGGCGATCGACCGACGCTCGACGCCTGGCGCACCATGGGTGAGTTGGCAGAAGCCTCGAACGACATACGTGGCGCGGCGGATGCCTTTGGGAACGCACTCAAGCTCGAACCCAAGAACGCGTCGATCCTGAAATCGCTCGCTCGGACCCAGGACCAATTGAACGATTCCGGCACGCTCGAGACCTATCGCCGCCTGCTCGAACTCAAGCCCGACGACTTGAACGCCCGGCATCGGGCGGGTCGGCTCGCGGCCGACCGGGGGGACGCGTCTGGCCTGAACGATTTGCAACTCGCCGTCACGGGCCGGCCGAACGACCCCCAGGTGCGAGCGGACTTCGGTGAAGCGCTCGCACAGTTCGGGCGATTCCGGCTCGGCGCGTCGGAGCTGCGGGCCGCTCGCGATCTGTTGCCACCGACCGACGCCCGTCGCGAGGCGATCGATCGATCGGCCCGCGCCGCCACGAAGTTCGCCGGCCTCGAAGCTCGCCTCGCGGACATCGTGAACGGTTCCATTTCGCCATCGTCGAACGCCGCGTGGGCGGAAGTGGCCGACGTGGCGAGCCGGTCCCGCAACCACGCGGCCGCCGCGATCTGCTACGAGAAGGCCGGCGAAGTATTCACAACGACCAGAGCCCGGCACCAGGCGCTCGCCGGATTCGGCTTCGGCCGCGATGCCGAAGGCACGTCGCAAGCCCAACGGGCCAAGTGGCGAGCCGACGCCCTGCGAACGCTCCGCCAAACGCCGGCCACAGCGAAGGACGAAACGTTGCGGCCGATTCTGCTGGCGGGCTTCGACATGATCCCGGCCGCGGAGCGGACGGAGTGGCGGAAGCTATTCGAGTGATTCTCGCGGGATTTGGTCGCGACCGATTTTCGAGCGCCTTCGATTTAGGCGTAGCAAGTCATTGACCAACTCCAACTCCAACTCCAACTCCAACTCCAACTCCAACTCCAACGGCGAACCGGCGCGTATGCGCAAGCTGCTCGCCGACTCAAGGCGCTGCTAAGAGCTTCAAGGGCGAGGGCACATTGCCAGTCTGGTTTATCGCTGGTCCACACGGGAGAGCAAGTAGAGCCTTGTCGCTCGTTCAGGTCCCTCCGGACAGGTTTTCAACCCACGGGTGAAATGTGTTCGTTGCGGTGTGACGCGCTCGGTCATTTTCGCAAGAGTCGTTCGATCTCGGCGCGGAACTCACTATCGCTTCGCGGGCTCAACGATGCCGCCGGACCAGATCACGCGGCAACGCGGTTGGGCGGCGGCGAACTTGTCGATGCCAGCCTTCGTCACCTTGGTTTCGGCGAGGTTGAGCGCGATGAGCCCCCGCGATTTGGCGAGATGATCGAGCGCGAGGTCCGTCAGGTTCGTGCCGTTGAGGTGCAGTTCGAGTGGGCCGGGTAGGGTCGCCAGTTTGGCCGCGCCGGCGTCAGTGAGCCCCTTGTTCAACGCCAGATTCAGTAGGCCGAGCTTGGTCAGCTTCACGATGTGATCCAGCCCCGCGTCGGTGATCGCCGTTCCCCAGACACCGAGTTGAACGAGCGAAGTGAGGCTCGCCAAGTGGGCCAGTCCAACGTCGGTGAGTGCGGGCTCGGCGCCGAGGCCAAGCACCTGCAACTTCAACTTCGCCAATTGAGCCAAATGTTCGTTCGTGACCCCGCCCGAGCCGAGGCGAACGACCAGGGGCGGTTGCGGCTTTGGCGAATCGACGAAATGCTGGAGTTCCAGCACCGTGATGCGGGTGCCATTGAAGGTCACATCGGTCGGCCCCGCGCCGGTGCGACAGGCCACAAATGCGCGACCGGTCAACTTCGGGCAGCGATCGAAGGCGAGTTGGAACACCGTTCGGACGAACGTGAATTGCGTCAGGCGTTCGACCTGTTCGTCCGTAACCGCGCAGGTGACGAATTGCAACGATTCGGCCGAAGTGACATCCTTCAACAGCTCGAGCGCTCGCGCGACTTCGGCTTCGGAAAGGTCGATCAGTTGCGCGGCGGCAATCTTGATTGGGCCGGCCGGAAGTTTGTCGGCCGAGGCGATCGGGCCGCCGTGCTTCAATTCGACCTTGCCCTGGTGGCTCAACACCCAGCGGGCGAAGCGGCGGTCCGCGTCGTCCGCGGGCGTGGCCTCATTCGGTGCCTGGCGCGATTGATCGGCCCGAATGCGGACCACCGTTCGGGCGTCTTTGCGAACCTCGAACTTGTCCGGGCTCAGGCGGAGCACATCCTTCTTGTTGGCGAGTTCGATCGCATAGGCCCCAACGGGCAATTGGAAATGCCGGCGCAAGGTTCGATCGACGGCCACTTCCCCATTTCGGCGAACGACGATCTCGGCCCCGGGGTCCGAACAATCGATGTCGAGCGTCCCGGTCGGGGCCGGGCCGAGCAAGTATTGCGAGGCCAGGAACCACGTGCCGATCACGACGCCCACCAAAACGACGCCAGCCAGAATCCGCTGCCAGATCGACTTCCGGGCCGGCTGGCGATCGTCCAACGCGGAAAGCTCGCCATCCGAAAGCGACGAGAACACGTTCTCGTCCGGCGTCGGCACGGGCGGGTCGTCGAGCGATACGACCGTCAGCCCGACTTCGATGTCGGCCAATCGTCGCACGACTTCATCGGCACTCGCCGGTCGCTCGGCGGGCTTGCGCTTCAGGAGTTGCAGGATCAGTTCGTTCAAGGCGGCCGGGACGAGCGGGTTCTCGTCGTTTGGCGGCACCGGGTCGTCGGTCGTGATTGCGACGAGCGTGGCGATCGGAGTCGGTTCGCGGAACGGGACGTGGCCCGTGGCGAGTTGATAAAGAACGACCCCCAGGCTCCACAGATCGGAGCGCAAGTCGACGACCTGACTCTGCGCTTGCTCGGGGCTCATGTAGGCCGGCGTGCCGATGAGTGCGCCTTTGGCCGTGAGCGCGGCCTGCGGCGATTCGGCCCGACCCGTCTCGCGGACGAGGCCGAAGTCCAGGATGCGCACCCGCCGACGCGGGCCCTCGAGCCAGACGTTCGCCGGCTTCACGTCGCGGTGCAACAGCCCGACGGCATGAGCGGCCGCCAAGCCATCGGCGATTTCTCGGCCGATACGCACAACTTCAACCAATGGCAGCGCGCCTTTGCCACGCAGATGGACGCTGAGCGGTTGACCCTTGAGGAGCGGCATCGCGAGGAACGGCAGCCCGCCATCCTCGCCGACCTGATAAATCGGCACGATGTGATCGTGATTCACTTTGGCGATCGCTTGCGCTTCGCGCAGGAACCGGGCCTTGGTGACGGGGTCCTTCGCGAGGTGGGCGAGGACGACCTTGAGCGCGACCGGTCGTTGCAGGCGCGGGTCTTCGGCGCGATACACCGCACCCATGCCGCCCGAACCGAGCAACGACAGGATGCGATAGCCACCGAGTCGGCCAATCTCGTCGGAACGTTGCGCCGGATGCAAGCCGTTGTTCGCGGGCGGGCGCGGCAAGTTGGGCGCGGTCTTGCGAATTCCCGATGGAGAGGGTTGTTCGAGGCCGCTGGCCGTGGAATCGTCGATGGATTGGGCGATCGAAGCCGTGCCCGGCGTGGGCGAAGTGGACGTACCGCAACTTCCGCAGGTAAGTGCTTCCGGACGGATTGACCGTCCGCAGCGCGGGCAGGAGAGCGTATGGACGTCCATGACGGCCGACTCGTTGCGCGACAAGGGAGTAGGTTAAGCGTACCGGTCATTCGCGCCGTTCGCAACACGAATCCGACCGAACCTCAACTCTTCTTCCAGTTCAGGTATTCCCTCAAAATGTCGGCCCGCGTGCATCGCGGCCGGTATGCTAGGCGACCGCGAAATCCATACTCGACGTTCACTTCGTACTTCGGCCGAATGTACTGAAAATCCCAGGCCGGATGCGTCGTTTCGCGTTCCTTGTCGAAGCCCCCACCGCTCGGCGAATGCGTTAGGCGGATCCCGTCGGCCCGGTCGAACATCACGATCACCGTCATGTCGCGGACATTTCCGTAGAAGAATGGCTGCGAAAAAACCAGCGGCGAGAAGTTCTTGTAGAGGCAATCGCGGTGGTCGCGTCGAAACGTCAACTCCACTTGATCGTCGACGTGGAGCACGGTGCTGAGCGTATTGTGGGTCGGCGTGCAGTGTTGCAGCCAATTCTCTTTGCCGCGGAAGTACATGCTCTTGTCGTCGGGGGCGTTCATGTAGCTCGCCCAGAACAGCCCGATGTAGTCGCGGCGGAACACGTGCTGCGTCGCCCGAAAGCGAAACGCGAAGTCCACGTAGTGCGGCTCGACCAGCTTGAACGTCGTCCAGCTTTCGAGGTGGAACGTCGGAGTTGGAGGTTGGTGCAGTTCCGCCGCCGTGGCGGCAAGCTTTTTGAACGTCATCTCGGCGTTGCGCGGTTCGAAGAAAATCTTGGTCTCGCTGCCGGGATCGACCGTCTCGCCGTCGAAGATGTGCTCGAAGTTCAGCCCGGCGACAGCCGGGACGAACAAGTTCGCCTTGTCGGCCTTGTGGGTGAGGCTCCACAGGCCGTTGTAGCCGGCCCGATGTTCGCCCGATGCGGCGTTGTCGCCGATGACGGCCGTCAGATCGCCCGCCGAGAAGGTGTCGCTCGCCATGTCGATCGGCTCCGTGAAACGTCAGTGAATCTCTTCGATGACGGCCTCGGGTCGGCGGCTCACTTCGTCGAAGATGCGCCAGAGGTATTCGCCGATCACGCCCAACATGCAAATCACCAGTCCAAGCAGGAAGGCGATGATCGACGCGAGCGTCGCGAAGCCCGGCACATCGTAACGGCCGAGCAGGCCGTTCACGACCACGAACAGTACGAAGCCCAGGCTCAGGACGGATACGAGTACGCCCGTCAGCGAGATGAGTCGCAAGGGGACGATCGAAAAGCCGAGCATCGTATCGAGGAAAAACTTCAGCTTCTTGCGGAACGTCCAGCGCGATTTGCCGTGCACGCGTGGCCGGCGATCGTACGGGATCGCGTCCGGCTTGAACCCCAGCCAGAAGGCGAACACATTCGGGTTGATGTTCTTGCCGCTCGTCTGCATATGCGGAAGCATCACGCGGTCCATCAAGGCGAGATCGTAACCGCCATCCGGGTAGGTCGGCACGACGATCGCGCGGAGCAACCGGTAGTAACACTTCGCGAACAGGGTCGTCAGGGGCGGATCGCTTCGTCTTGCTCGCACGCAGGTGACGAATTTTGAGCCGGCCTTCCAGCGACGGACCATGTCGAGGATGAGTTCCGGCGGGTCTTGCAAGTCGGCCGCCAGTATGAGGAACGCATCGCCGGTCACGAACTGCAAGCCCGTCTTCGACGCGTGGACGGCCCCGAAATTCCGCGAGAGTTTGATGAGGCGCGTCGTCGGTCGGGCGGCCTTGATCGTCGTCAATTCCTTGAACGAACCATCGCCCGAGCCGTCGTCGACGAAGATCAATTCCAGTTCGATGTCCTGATCGACCAGGCGCTTTTCGACGGCCAACAACTCGCGGAACAACTGCGGCAGCGAGCCCTCGTTGAAGTAGACCGGCACGACGACTGAGAGCTTCTTCATCGCAACGCCCCCGTCAGGCGACCGGGTTCGATGGCGGTCA
>JANLUE010000328.1:0-3581 GCA_031363325.1 Gemmataceae bacterium | reverse complement strand
GCCCGAAGCGGGCTTCGATCCAGTCCCCTGACAGAACGCCGACCTCTGCGAGAAGACGGATTTGGAGCCCGCTTCGGGCGACCGCCAGTAAAGCCCCGGTCGAGCGCAGAACCGCGTAGCGGTTCGAGCGAGGCCGGGGTCGAGTTCGATGCGAATTCTCAATTCGTCCGTTTGGGTGCGGGCGAAGCCCGCCGAAGCGAAGCGAGGCGAACCCGCAACGAGTCAGAGGACTGGATCGGAGCCCGCTTCGGGCGACCGTCAGTAAAGCCCCGGTCGAGCGCAGAACCGCGTAGCGGTTCGAGCGAGGCCGGGGTCGCGGCCCAGGACTCCGTACCAATTCCCGGGTTCGCCGAACGTTCGCATCAATTCCCTTCACGCCTTCTCTCCCGCGAGCAACGCTTCGAGTCGATTCAAGATTTCGTCGCGCTCCGCGTCCTGGTGGTTCACCAGTTCCTTGCGAACGTACTCGCGCACTGTCTCGGCGAAGTTCTGGTTGCGGGCGGGCGAGGCACCGAGTTCGCCGACAACGAGGGCCGGGCCGAGTTCGCCGGACTCCGTCCAGTCGCGGGTGTACCAGCGCGGGAAGACGCTCTCCAGGTCCTTCAACACGTCTTCGAGGCTATCACGGCCCGCCGTGTAGCGGATGTGCAGGTTCACCAGATCGTACGCGGCGTCGGCGTAACGCTCCCGGAGTTCCGGCAAGCTCGACGCCGGGTCGTGGACATCGATCTCGTAGATCGGCGTGGCTTCGAGCGGCAGGACGCGCGGCGTGCCGACCAGTCCCGCTGCGTTCAGATCGACGATCACGATCGATTTTTGGTCGCGGCTTTCGCCGAGGTCCATTCGTTCGATCGAGCCGGAATAGCGGATGTGTTCGCGATCGTTGATGGCCTGGGGCTTGTGAATGTGGCCGAGCGCCACGTAGGTGAATTCCGTCAGCGAGTCCGAGTCGATGATCACGTCCTCGCCCTCGGCGATGCGGAACAGGGCCGGCCCGATCGTCGCGCCGGACACGTTGACGTGGGCCGACAGGACCGTCGGCGCCTTGCGGTCGAAGGCGGCGTGGCGACGCAAGGCATCGAGCGCCTCGCCGAACGCGACCATCAGCTTCTGGTTCTTCTCCTCCGGGCTGGCGTACCGTTGCTGCGGTTCGTCGTGCAGATAACGGCTTGGCGTCGGGTAGGGCATCAGCAGGAATTGCACGTCGAACGAATCGGACTTGTCGCGGAGGCGAAACAGCGTCGGTTCGGTGGCGAGGTACAGTCGGCCGGCGGGCACTCGTTCGCCGATCGCCCCGGCCGTCGGGGCGGCCAGATTCATGGCGTGCGACAGAGTCTTACAGAAGTTTTCGTTGTCGTGGTTGCCGGTCAGCGTGAGGATCGTGCCGCCACCCGCGAGGAACTCGCCGAACACGGTCCGCCAGTGTTCGATCGTCTCGCGGAGCCCATCGGGCCGGGCGAGTTCGCTGAACAGGTCGCCGGCGACCAGGAGCACATCGACCGCTTCCTGCCGGCAGTATTTGCCGACGCGCTCGACGGCCCGCCGCAAGTCTTGCGTGCGGTCGATGCGGCCGAGCCGATCGCCGAGGTGCCAATCCGCCGTATGAAGAATTCGCATGGATGGGAGCATTGTCGCGGAAGCGACGCGCGGGGGCAATGTCCGGAGGTGCGATCACCCGCCCGCGATCGCCCCGACGACCCAGAACGGCTCGGTGCCCGTCGCGATCGCGCTCGGCAGCTCGGCGTCCGGCGATTCGAAGGTCCAATCATCTTCGCAGGCGAAGAAACGGATCAACGGTCGCCGTTTGCCGCTCGGGTGCTCGCGGATCGTGCCGGCGAGGACCGGATACGTCCGCTCGAGCGCGTCGAGGATCGAGCGGAGCGTGATCGGGGCTGGCACGTCGAGCGTGACTTCGCCGTCGACCTTCGCCAGCACCCGCAAGTGATAGGGGATCAGCACGCGGATCATGCGAGCGTCTGCACCTCGACGGAGTAGACGGCCGGTAGATGCGTGACGATCGGGGCCCACGAGTCGCCGCCGTTCTTCGACGCGTAAACCTGGCCGCCCGTCGTACCGAAATAGATGCCGCAGTCGTCGAGTGAATCGACGCACATCGCGTCGCGGAGCACGTTGACGTAGCAATCGGTCTGCGGCAGGCCGTTCGTGAGGGCTTCCCAGTCGTTGCCGCCGGTCTTGCTGCGGAACACGCGGAGCTTGGAGTCCGGCGGGTAATGTTCGGAGTCGCTCTTGATCGGCACGACGAAGATCGTTTCCGGTTCGTGAGCGTGCACATCGATCGGGAAACCGAAATCGGTCGGCAAGTTGCCGCTCACCTCGACCCAGTTCTCGCCGGCGTCGTCGGTCCGCATCACGTCCCAGTGTTTTTGCATGAAGACCGTGTTCGGCCGAGATGGGTGCTTGGCGATGCGATGCACGCAGTGGCCGACCTCGGCGTTCGGGTCGGGGATGTATTCCGACTTCAGCCCGCGGTTGATGGGCTTGAATGTCTGGCCATCGTCGTCCGATCGAAACGCGCCGGCCGACGAGATGGCGACGAAGATCCGGCCCGGCGTCTTCGGATCGAGCAGGATGGTGTGCAGCCCCATGCCGCCGGCACCTGGGGACCACTTCGAACCGTGCTGGTCGCGCAGGCCCGGAAGCTCCGTCCAGGTCGCGCCGCCGTCCTTCGTGCGGAACAGGGCCGCATCCTCGGCACCGGCGTAGACGATGTCCGGGTCGGTGAGCGAAGGCTCGACGTGCCAGATTCGCTTGAATTCCCAGGGGTGCGGCGTGCCATCGTACCATTGATGCGTGCCGGGATTGCCGACGTACTGGAAGTCTTTGCCGATCGCTTCCCAGGTTTTTCCGCCATCGTTCGAGCGCTGCATCATCTGGCCGAACCAACCGCTCGATTGCGAGGCGTAGATGCGGTTCGGGTCCACTGGCGAACCCTTCAGGTGATAGATTTCCCAGCCGCCGAAGAACGGACCAGCGACGTCCCATTTGTCGCGCTTGCCATCGGCGGTCAGGACGAACGCCCCCTTCCGCGTGCCGACCAGAACACGAACGCCGCTCATGGAAGTGCTCCACAAATGGTTAACGTTGAATGGGCGTGAGGGCTCGGAGTCGCTCGTCGCGCAGCCATAGGCCGCCCCACACCAGTATGCCGAAGATCACCGGAAAGACGATGGAAAACGCGTCACCCGCGACGCGCACGTGGGTCGCGACCGCGCCGCCGAGATATCCGGTCAACAAGATCGCCCCAAGGATTGCCGTCCGGGGGAAAAGATAGAGAACGGCCGACGCGATCAAAGCGACGCCCATTCCGACGATCGAACTTTCCGGATACCCCAGTTCGACGGTCTTCTCGACGACCTCCTGGGGCTTGAATACCTTCGCCACTCCGTCGGCCAACAAAAACAGGCCGACGAGTGCGGAAATCACCCGCCCAGTCCAGAGCATGCCTTTGGAAGTCGCCATAGTTGTCGTCCGGGCGCGGGTTTCCGATCGATCTCACGCGGTGCCTTCGGCGAGCGATTTCATCCCCGCCAGGCCCTTCTCGAAGTCCGCGCCGATCAATT
>JANLUE010000325.1:0-1230 GCA_031363325.1 Gemmataceae bacterium | reverse complement strand
TTCTGCGGCTTGATGTCCAGATGTTGCAACTGGTACTGGCTACTCATCAAGTCGAGAACTTCGGCCGCTTCCTCCATCAGTCGCAACAGTTCGCCGCGCGGAATCCCTTGCCGATGTTGGGCTCGGTATTCGCGGAACCGGTCCCACAGATTGCAGTCGGCGAGCTCGGAGACGATCAGCAATCGACCTTCGACGACATCGTACCGTTCGAGGGACAACAGATAGGGGTGGCGAATTCCTTGCAGGCGCTTGAGGGCCCGCAACTCTTGCTCGGCGTGCTTCGCGCCGTCGGCGTCGATGGACCGTAGGTCGCCGTGGATGATCTTGATGGCTTTAAGCAGGCCGCCCGGCGCTTCGGCCTTCCAAACTTCGCCGAAGCCACCACACCCGATCCGTTCGATCAGGCGGTAACCGGTGATCGGCTCGCCGTTGGCTTCGATGCGCAGTGACATGGGAGGGGTCCGGACGGAGCGCGGGCGGGCGCGGAGCAAACCATTCCAACCGTAGAGCGCGAAGCGCGGCATCGCAAATGGTGCCGATTTTTCCGACAAGAGGATCGGGCGGCAAGGTCGGCCCAACCGGAAGGGTCGGGGCACATGCGGGAGGTGGTCATCTCCTGCCTACATACCCAAGTCACGTGGAGAACAGGAGTTCCGCTCCAAACTCACTGACATCCCGAAGGGATGACAGCCATTTGCCGGGGGTAGAGCGAAGCGACACCCCCGGTACGGCGGGCCCCAACAGTTTGTCGATCGAAAAGGTGCGAGTCCGCAGGGGGTGTCGGGGCGGCACGAATGAATGAAGCCGGCGTGGGCCCTTGCCCACGCCGGTCGTGTAACGCAGATTTGGAACGCTGCCTCAGCTATCCTTGTCGGACTTGTCGCCGCGGCTCACTTTGATCTGGCCACGCAGGTATTCCAGGGCCATTTCGAGTTGCTTGTCCTTGAATTCCTTCGGCTCTTTCTTGGGCGGGATGTCCCGGCGCGGGATCACATTCCAGTTCAAGAGTCGTTCCGCCAGTTCGTCCTTCTCGGCCCGGTCGAGTTTCAACGCGTAACCCTTGTCGGGACGAACGCCCCAATCTTCTTCTTCCTTGCCAGTCGTGTTCGCCTTGTTCAGGTTGCGGCCGCTCGGCGGCCAGAACGTGGCGTAGGTGAACTTGATCTCGCCACCCGTCTGAGGGAACTTTTGCACGGTCTGGACGCTGCCCTTGCCGTAGCTGCGTTCGCC
>JANLUE010000256.1:0-5485 GCA_031363325.1 Gemmataceae bacterium | reverse complement strand
GGCGTTCTTTAGCGGCAACACCTGTTGCTGGCAGGTGCGTTCCGAAGACGGCGGTCGAGCGCTGACGTGTTGGAAGCAATCGCAACGCGATGACCCCATCTACTCGAGCGGCGATCATCGACTGTTATCGACGCTGTGGAGCCATCACCTCGTCAATCGACCGGAGAACATGTTAACCGGCGTTGGCTTTCTGTTCGGCGGATATCACAAGAGTCACGGCCAGTTCATGGATGGCAAGGCCGAGTTCACCGTGCATCGCCCCGAACACTGGCTGTTCGAGGGCACGAATCTGAAACGCGGTAGCGTCTTCGGCTCCAAGGACACGATCGTCGGTTACGAATGCGATGGTTGCGAGTTGAACTGGAAGGATGGCCTGCCGTTCGCCACGCATCGCGACGGCACGCCGAAGACGTTCGAAGTCCTCGCCACCTGCCCGGCCAAATGGCACGCCGACGATTGCGAATTCTACGATCGCTGGGAGAAGGGCCGCGTCGGCAACTCGGTCGTCGGCTCGTACACGAACGGCGGTACGGTAGTCACGGTCGGGACGACGGACTGGTCGCACGGCCTCCACGGCAACGACCCGGCCGTGGTGCGGATCACCAAGAACGTGCTCGATCGGTTGAGAAAATAGTGGCGTTGCGGCCGGCCATCCCAGTCGATGACCGGCCAACCCGCGTGGACGCGCACGAACCCGACCCGCACGCGTGGAACACGGCGGGGCCAGTAGATTGACGGCAAAGCAGCGACAGTAACGTTGACCTGGACGGAGGCTGTCACTCAAGTGACCGCTGGCGAGCGCGGCACGCTGTCCGTAAAACATCGGCTCCCGCCAAGCCCGCGTTTCCGCAACTCGTCCTCCGGAGCCGATCGCTTTGTCACCTTTCGTTCGCACCCTCGTCCTGGCCGTCGCGGCCGTCGGGTTCCTGTTCGACACTTACGAACTCCTGATGTTCCCGGTCATCGGGTCCGACGCGATCGCGGAACTTCTCTTTCAGAAAGGGTTCCAGTCGCTGGCGCCCGAGGAGCAAGACGCGGTCCGACTCTGGTCCGGGCGGATGCTCTGGATCGCGGCCCTCTGCGGCGGAGCGTTCGGATTGCTCGGCGGCTGGCTCATCGACCGGCTCGGCCGCAAGACGATTATGGTCGCGAGCATCCTCGCCTATTCCGTCTCCCCGGTCGCGGCCGCGTTCAGCACCGAACTCTGGCAACTCGTCCTGTTCCGAAGCACGACGTTCATCGGCGTCTGTGTCGAGATGGTCGCGGCCGTCACCTGGCTCGCCGAACTGTTCGCGGACAAGCGGTCGCGCGAACTGGCCATTGGTTGGACGCTCGCGACCGCCTCGCTCGGCGGCATCCTCGTGACCGAGGTGTACAACGCAATCGTTGAGGCCGCGAAGACCCCGGGGTCGTTGCCGAGCTTGTCGTTCCCCGAAGGACATCTCGCGGACAACGTCGCCTGGCGGTACACGCTGCTGACCGGCCTCGTGCCCGGCGCCCTGATCTTGTTGATGCTGCCGTTCGTGCCGGAATCGCGTGTCTGGGCCGAGAAAAAACGTTCGGGCACGTTGCGGCGAGCGCGGTTCGCCGAACTCTTCTCGCCAGAGTTGCGCAAGACGACGCTCGTCACGACAATCCTCTCGGCGTGTGGGTACGCGGCCGCGTTTGGGGCCCTGCAACTGACGCCGTTGCAAATCGCACCGGGATTGCCCGACCTGGCCGAGCGCCAGGCCGAGGTCGCCAAGGCGGCCAAGGAAGCGAAGTCACCCGAGGAGAAGAAAGCGGCCGGTGAGATGCGCAAGGAACTCGGCCAGGCGACCAAGGCCCGCCGCGGCGACATCCAGCGCTGGCAGGAACTCGGCGGCTTGACCGGGCGAATCCTCCTGGCCGTGCTGCTGATCGTCGTGCCAAGTCGCACGCTGATCCGCATTTTCCTGTTGCCCGGCGTGATCCTTTACCCGTTGACCTACGCGAACCTCGTGACCGGCCCGTATGTCACCTTCGCGGCGGCGATTTTCTTCTGCGGCTTGCTGACGGTCGCCCAGTTCAGCTTCCTCAGCGAATTCCTGCCGAAGGTCTTCCCGCTGCACCTCCGTGGAACCGGCGGCAGCTTCGCGACCAACGTCGGCGGCCGTATGATCGGCACGATGGCCGCGACCTTGAACACGGAAGTGCTGTCGAAGCAGTTCGCCGGCACACCCGCGATGCAAGTCGCCTCGGCGGCCGCCGTGATTGGCGGAGTGGTGTACTTGTTGGCCTTCCTGGCGACGTTCTGGCTCCCGAAGCCACACGAAGCCGAGCCGAGTTGAACTTGTCGCCCTGGCCGACCGGGGGTATGATTTCTTCCGATGAATTGGGGAATGGTGTAACGGTAGCACGACTGGCTCTGAACCAGTTAGTCTAGGTTCGAATCCTGGTTCCCCAGCTATCGCCCGAAGTCCCTTGCCCAACGCAGTTGACACGTTACCGTCGGGTGTTCCGACGTGCGGCTCAAAACCCGGAATAGCGCGGAAGTCTTCCGCGCTACGTTCTGAGGGAGTCGCATGCCTCGAAAACCTGGCATTCCAACCTATCGGTTGCATCGTCAATCCGGTCAAGCAGTTGTCACGCTGTCTTCTCCAACGGGCGAACGTCGCGACCGTCTGCTCGGCGAACATGGCTCGGCCGACTCGAAGGCCGAATACGCCCGGCTCGTCGCCGAATGGCAGGGCAACGCCAAGCGAGGGCGCTGCCCGCATCATGCAGCGCGTCCTCTCCGACGCGGCCGACGGCGGGCAAGAGTCGGCCGACGCGCTCGCGAAAGTCGGCGTCACGGCGGCCGACCTGAAGAGCGCTCGGCTCGACGAACAATTCGCAATGATCGCCGATGGCATCCAGGGGATTGCGGATCCCGCCGACAAGGCCGCCGCGGCGATGGCCGTGATGGGTAAATCCGGTACGCGGATGCTCCCAATGCTAAAAGATGGTGCCGCCGGCCTGCGGCAACTCCTCGGCGAAGTGAAGGAAGTCGGAGCGGTCGTGTCGGGCGAGGACGCCAACAACGCAACGCGAATCGGTGATGCGTTGGATCGGGCCTGGACATCGGTGAAGAACACGATTCGAAGCGTGGCGGCGTCGTTCTTGGACTTCGCGCCGGACATTGAAGACCTGGCCAAAAGTGTGATGACCGTCACACAAGGAATCCGAGACTTCGTTCGAGAGAACAAAGAGCTGATCGTAACAGTCGCAACAGTGGCGGCCGGAGTTATCGCGGCGGGCGCGGCGCTCGTCGGCATCGGTAGCGCCGCGGCAGTCGCGTCATTCGCCCTCGGCGGTCTGGTCGCAAACGGGACGGCGATCGGGGGATTGATTTCAACGTTATGGGCGTGGGCCCCCGTGATCGCGATCGTCGCCGGCGTGGCGGCCGCGATCGGTGGGCTCGCGTACGCGCTTTACGAATTCACGCCGATCGGCGACGCGATTCGGAGTGTGATGGGCCAACTCGGCGAAGTGTTGGGTTGGCTCGGCGACGTGGCCGGGACGTCATGGCAGGGCATCAAGGCCGCGTTCAGCGTTGGGAATTGGAGCGGAATCAAAGATGTCGCGCTCGCAACGCTCGATGTGTTATGGAGCGGGCTGAAAGTCGGCGGCCAACGCGCGTGGGCCGAGTTCAAATCGTACACGGTCGATACGTGGAATGATGTCGTGACGCTCGCCCAAAAGGCGCTCGTCGACGTGGCGGCCGAACTGCAACTGATCGGGGCTGATTGGAAATCGTATTTCTCGGACCTCTGGACGAATGTTTGGAACGGGTTCATTGACGCGGCCGGAGCGGCATTCGACGTCGGAAAGCTGATGTTGAACCGATGGATCGACAACGTCGTTGAGGCGGTGAAGGCGATTCCGGATTTGGTGTCCGGGGCGATCGACTCAGTCGAAGCCGTCGTGACGGCCAAGTCGCCGGCCGAAATGGCGAAAGAACATATCGCGGCCGGGGCCAAGCTCGCCGACCAAGGCGGCGTTCAGTCCGCCCAGGACATCATTCGAGCCCATCGCGACCAGTTGAAAGCCGACCTCGACGCGACCCGGGCGACCGAACAGTTCCTTGCGGAAATGTCCCGCGCGGCGGACATCGCCGCCGCACGGAACGAACTGAGCGAAGCGGAACTCAAGCTTCAGCAAGTCGTGGCCAAGCAAATCGAAGACGCGCAGATCGCCGCGAACACGGCGCTGTTTGCGGCCGAAGT
This sequence comes from Gemmataceae bacterium, assembly GCA_031363325.1. Lineage (GTDB taxonomy): Bacteria > Planctomycetota > Planctomycetia > Gemmatales > Gemmataceae > SIAJ01. Next base: position 1,259 of record JANLUE010000256.1, on the reverse strand, counting down.
CGCGGAGTGGGGCCGGGCGAACGTCGGCGGGATTCAAAAAGCAATGAGCGCGCTGCCGTCGTCGTCGCGCGGCACATTCAGCGGAACTGGGGCGTACATGGAGTTGAGCGCCGGCAACGTACTGAGCGACATCCGGAAGAACACGGCCGAGACCGCCGAAGGCGTGAAGAAGTTTCAGGCGGAACGGTTCGCGGAGTGAAGCCAACAACGCATCGAATTGTGTCGATGCGAGCGAAAAGCCCGGAGGGGCCGCGGCACGGGCTTGCCATTCGCGGCGGCCCGGCCCGGCCCAACTTCGAAGGAATTCAAATGCATCTCAATATTCCGCCCGCGTCTTTGCCGCTCTATCCCGGCGACCGTCGAACGACGCCAGTGCGGACATCGACCCAAGTCGAGCGTCGGCCGTCGACGGTGTTCGACCAGTTCGGCTACCTGCCGGGCGAAACGGTTCGGGCACCGCGACCGGACGTAGCGGCCGACAAGCGGTCCGTGGCACCCTCCCGGAAGGTAGCGCACGTCGTACCGGCGAAGCGATACCTCGAGTTCTCGGGAATCGTCTCCGAAGGAATTCCGCTCGTCGGCATGGTGCCCGACGAGCCCGATCTATTGACGCTCATTGATTTGAGTACGTTGACCTGGCAAGCGCCGGTCCCGATCATTCTCGATCACGATTGGAGTAAGCCGGTCGGCCAAGCGACGGTCGTGATGCGCTACGATAACGGTCTGTTCGCGAGGGGGGTTGTCGATCCAGCCCTTTCCGACGCGTGCGGCCTTGATGGCCTACTCTTGCAGGCCTCGACGGGCGTCGATGGGCCATGCTGCCGGACGAAGCCGACCAGCCAATTCAAATGCAACGGCCGGAATTACACCGGCGTCTACCGCGTCTTCGTTGGCGCGGAACTCAAAGAGATTTCGATCGTCCGACGTGGCGCGGCCGCCGACCGGCAAACCATCGTATCGCTCGTGCCCTAAATCGGAGGAAACCCTTCATGCTCAATCGCACCTACCCCTCGCCTCTGTACCTCATGGCCGACGGCACAATCGTCGCCCGCGAGCGAACCTTCGCCGACCTGTTGCCGGTCCCGGAGTGTTCGGCCGGTGAGCGGTTGGAATTCGACGCGGTGACCGGGTTCTTCAAGTCGGTCCCGGTCGGTGGCATCCTCAACCGAGCCGACGAATGCGTTCGCGCTGACTCATCGCGATCCGGCCTTCCTCTTGTACCAGCATGACCTGCCCTCCTTGGCCTGCTCCAAGAGGAC
>JANLUE010000175.1:0-1159 GCA_031363325.1 Gemmataceae bacterium | reverse complement strand
TACGCAGCCGGTTCGCCGTTCGGGAATGGCACGTTCAATTCGATTGAGGGTCTCGTACGGGGGAACCAAGCCAAATTACCTCGCCGTCCATCCACCATCGACCGGGAGCAAGCTGCCCGTCGTATAGCTCGACGCGTCACTCGCCAGGTACAACGCGGCGCCTTGAATCTCCGGCAACTCGCCCCAGCGGCCGAGGGCCGTCGCGCCGAGGATGCCGGCCCGGAAGGTCGGGTCATCCTTGACGGCCAGGTTCATTTCCGTCAGGAACGGGCCGGGCAGGATCGCGTTCACCGTCACGTTGAACGGTGCCAGTTCGATCGCGAGCGCCCGCGTCAATTGAACAACCGCCCCCTTGCTCGAACAGTACGGCGTGCGATCGGCGAGTCCGACCACGCCGAGGGCGCTCGACAGGTTGATGATTCGCCCGTACTTCCGCGACTTCATGTGCGGTACAACCGCTCGGCACGCGAGCCACACGCCTTCAACGTTGATTTGCTGCACCTGGCGAAACTGTTCGAGCGTGAGCGAATCGATCGGCCCGCGAATATTGACGCCCGCGTTGTTCACGAGCACGTCGATCCGGCCGAACTCGGCGAGCGCCCGGTCGGCCATGCGCTCCATGTCCGCTTGACTCGCCACGTCGGCCGCGAGGCCAATCGCCCGATGACCGAATTCCTTGGCGATTTGCTCGGCCGCCTTCGCCGCCTCGCCGTCCTTGCGACTGACGAGCACGACATTCGCGCCGGCCGACGCGAGGCCCTGGGCGATCGTGTAGCCAAGCCCCCGCGACCCGCCGGTAATCACGGCAACGCGGCCCGTCAGGTCGAACAGGGCGAGGGCGGATTTGGGTTGGCTCATGTCGGCGCTCCGTTTCGGAGAACCCTACGGCGCATCTCCGTGGAAACCACCGTCATCGACCTGGACCAGGCGCGGCGAGCCGATTCCAGGTTCCGCGGCGATCCACAATAGAGCGTGCCGTCCTGAAATACGGCGCGCCAAAAGTAAACTTCTTTTTGAAAGTGTGTCAAAAGTGGACATTTTGTGTCACCCCGGTGCGCGGACGGGCCGACCGCGCGATCAAATCCGGGAAGAAAAGCGACGATAAATTCCGCAATTAACGACGCCATGAAATCGACTCCGAAGAAGGGCCGCAGGCCGC
>JANLUE010000161.1:0-1774 GCA_031363325.1 Gemmataceae bacterium | reverse complement strand
CACACGACCTGGTTCTTCGAAACGTTCATCCTCGCACCGCACGAACCGAACTATCGGCCGTTCCATCCGAAGTTCAACTTTCTGTTCAATTCGTACTACGAGGCGATCGGCGAACGTTGGCCGCGACCGTCGCGCGGCCTTCTATCGCGGCCAACCGTCGCGCAGGTCCTCGCCTATCGCCGCGCGACCGACGAACGCATTGGTGCCTTGTTGCAAGCGGTCGATGAGCCGACTTGGCAGACGCTTGAGCGGTTGATCGAGATTGGCTTGAACCACGAGCAGCAACATCAGGAATTACTGCTCACCGACTTGAAGCACGCGTTCCACTTGAACCCCCTTCGGCCGGCCTACGCTCCGCCGTTGAATTCGACCCGCCCTACCACTCCGCTCGAATGGCTCGACTTGCCGACGGGGGTTCATTCCATTGGCCACGCCGGCGCGGGATTTGCCTTCGACAACGAGTCGCCGCGCCATCGCGTGTTCCTGGAAAGCGGCCGGATTGGTTCACGGCCGGTCACGGTTGGCGAATACTTGGAGTTCATCGAAGCGGGTGGCTACGTCCAACCCGAGTACTGGCTCGCCGACGGCTGGACGGCCCGACAACAACAGGGTTGGACCGCCCCGCTGTATTGGACGCAGTCGTCTACTGGCTGGACGACCTTTACGTTGCACGGCGAACGTTCGCTCGACTTGGCCGAGCCGGTCTGTCACGTGAGCTTTTACGAAGCCGACGCGTACGCCCGGTGGGCCGACGCCCGGCTACCAACCGAAGCCGAATGGGAAGTGATGGCCGACCCCCGACTGATTGCCGGCACGTTCCTCGCAGGGGGCCGCTATCATCCGGCCCGCGATTCCGGCGCGGGCCAGTTCTTCGGCGACGTGTGGGAGTGGACGGCGAGCCCGTACGTCGCCTACCCTGGATATCGTCCCGCGGCCGGCGCGCTTGGCGAGTACAACGGCAAGTTCATGTGCAACCAGATGGTGCTGCGCGGCGGGTCGTGCGTCACGCCGACGGGGCACGTTCGTTCGACCTACCGCAACTTCTTCCCGCCGGCCGCCCGCTGGCAATTCTCCGGGTTCCGGCTCGCGAAGGATCACCCCTCATGATCGCCACCCTACCGCACACTGAACGCGACCCGTTTCGGGCCGATGTGTTGGCCGGCCTGCGTCGAACGCCGAAGCGACTGCCGTCGAAATACTTTTACGATGCGATCGGCTCGCGTCTGTTCGATGAGATCACCGAACTCGACGAGTACTACCCGACCCGAACCGAGTTGAGCATCCTTCGCAAACACGCGATTGAAATGGCCGTTCGCTGCGGGCCGGATTGTTTGTTAATTGAACCGGGTGCCGGCAGCTTGTTGAAGGCGCGACTGTTGCTCGATCGGCTGGAACGGCCGGCCGGGTACGTGCCGGTCGATGTCTCCGGCGAACACCTGTGGGAAGCCGCCCGCGAACTGGTCGCTCGCTATCCAACCTTGAAGGTGTGGCCCGCGACGGCGGACTTCACTCGCGAGATTCCGGTCCCGAACGTGCCGGCCACTCGGCGCATCGTCTTCTTCCCGGGCTCGACGCTCGGCAACTTCGACCCGGCCGACGCCGACCAGTTGCTTCGTCGGATCGCCCGCGTCGTCGGGCCGGGGGGTGGATTGTTGATCGGCCTCGATTTGCGCAAATCGATCCCGGTCGACGAAGCGGCCTACAACGATCGACATGGCGTCACGGCCGCGTTCAATCGCAAACTGCTCGCGCGCATCAATCGCGAACTCGACGC
>JANLUE010000151.1:0-4587 GCA_031363325.1 Gemmataceae bacterium | reverse complement strand
CCCACCAAAAGGGCGTCATCCATCGCGATCTCAAGCCGTCCAACGTCCTGATCGCCCTTTACGACGATCGCCCGGTCCCGAAGGTCATCGACTTCGGCGTCGCCAAGGCGACGGGCGCGCAACTCACCGAACACACGATTTCCACGGGCTTCGGCTCGGTCGTCGGCACGCCGCAATACATGTCGCCGGAACAGGCGACGCTGAACAATCTCGACATCGATACGCGGAGCGATGTCTATTCGCTCGGCGTCCTGCTCTACGAGTTGCTGGCGGGTTCGCCGCCCTTCGCGCGGCACGAACTGGAAGCGAAGGGGCTGATGGAAATCCTCCGCCTGGTGCGCGAGGAAGAACCGCCGAAGCCGAGCACCAAGCTTTCGACGGCCGCCGCCGTGGCCACGTTGTCCGCGAATCGCGGAACCGAGCCGCGTAAACTGACGGCCCTCCTCCGCAGCGAACTCGACTGGATCGTCTTGAAGGCGTTGGAGAAGGATCGCAGTCGGCGCTACGACTCGTCGAGCGCTTTCGCCCTCGACATCCAACGCTATCTGGCCGGCGAGCCCGTCGCCGCCCACCCGCCCAGCGCGGCCTACCGACTGCGAAAGTTCCTGCGCAAACACAAGGGCGGGGTCGCGGCCGGAACCGCGGTTTCCGCCGCGCTGGCCGGTGGACTCGTCGGCACGTCCTGGCAAGCCATTCGGGCGGAACGCGAAGCCGATCGGGCCCGGCAAGAGGAGTTGAAGACCCGCGACGCCTTGCAATTCGCCGACCGGAATCGCCAATTGGCCCAAGTCACCCTGGCGCGAAGTTACTTACGCCCCCTGGGGTACAACGCCAGCGGACTCGACCCCGCCGAACTGTTCGCCATGTCGGAACTGTCGGTTCTCTCGGGAGCGATGCTTCAAGAGTCCACGCTCAGCGGCGACGTACACGGCGATCCGGTCGCGATGGCCGAAAACGCCGAAGACGAAATGAAGCTGCTCTGTTTGACCGAGGCGCTCGGCAACCCGGAGACGGCCGAGCGCGCCTCGCGCCGGGCCGAGCGATTCATGCAAGCCGTCGTCGGTGCCAGCGCGAAGCGTCGCGCGGAAGCGCTGCGCATCCTGGCGGCCAAGCAACGCGACCGGAACCTGGACGCCCGCATTCGCACGGCCGCGTGCTGGCTGGCGATGGAACTCCGGTCGGATGACTTGCCGGCCTTTGAGGAATGCATCGCGCGGTTGACGAAGGATGATTTTGGCGGGGCGAGCGCCTTTTCCCCCGCACCAATCTGGGCCCTCATCGGAACGTTGGGGCGGGCTCCCTTGACGCCGGACCAACTCGCGCGGGCGGTAATATCGCTGTGCCACGTGCTGCCATTGATCGTCAGTACGTCGTACGTTCCGATCGGCCCGGAATGGGCCACACTCGTCGGTCGGCTGGGGCCGACGGTGTTGGAACAGGTACTGCAATCGTTTTTCGCTCGCGTCGAAGAAGTCGCCAATGAAGAGGCGCAAGAGCGGGCTCGCGATGTGATACGACTGCTCTTGCCGAAACTCGGTAACGGCCTTTCGGATCTGACCGCGAAGCGAATCGCCGATCAGGCGCTCCAGTTCATCGAGAACTCGAAGGGTGCGATGGACGAACGGATCAATCGTACGCGTGCGTTCTACGACGAACTCGTCAGGTCGATTGCGCCGAGTCTCGGGAGTGCCGCCGCGCAACGGTATGCCGATCAATTGGTTGCCAGCATCGCCGGGACGAATCACCACGATTATCCGGTGCGCGTGCTCGCGGCGATTGCCCCTCGAATCGATGGCGCGACGGCAAACCGCCTCACTCGGGTTTTGATCGAATCGATCGGCAAGAGCTCGGACGAATCGAAATCGGCGGAGATTGCCCAGGCCATCGAATCGCTCGCGCCAAAACTCGATGAACCAATGGCGGAAGCGCGGGCCAACACGCTCGTCGACTTGATTTCCGTTCACAAGAACAATTCGCAAATGCGCGCCGTCTCGAAGGGCCTGACGGCGATTTCGCCCAACCTGCGTGCCGTAATCGCGGACAAGCTCGCACTTCGACTTGTCGCGGTGATCCCCACTCTGTCGGACGGCGATCAGGTACGCGCGGCCGCTCAAGGCGTTCGGAGTCTGGCGGCGCGACGGCCTCGCGAGGTTGGCTCGCGCTACCGACAACTGGCCGTGACGGCGCTTTCAAAAGACGCCCCTCGGCCGAAATCGCACTATCACCAGTTTGGCGTCGCGGAGGCCCTGGTCGAATTGAGTGATCCGGGCACCGTTGTTGAAGTGACCAAGTCGGCCGGCGATTTAGCCGACGCGATTGTGGCACAACTTGTGAAGCCGCCCCACCGCCCAAGCCCCACCGGGCCGGGGGGCGCGGTTGCCTTCAACGAAAGCGATCCCACGTGGGGAACGAGTGCGCTCCTGGTCTTGGTGCCTCACCTCGATCGAGCGTCGGCCGGGCGAATCGCGGACCAAGTCTCCGCCAATCTTCCGCCGTTGACCGAGCTCAATTTGCGGTGGTTGTTCGTCGATTTATTGATCGCGCTTCATCCTCGCCTGAACTCCGCTTCGGCGGTACGATGCGAAACCGTCGTTCGCGACGAACTGGTTCGCATCGTCGCGAGTTCCGACCCCGATTTCCGCCGTTTCATCGACTTCGCGGCGTCCTGTACGACGCAGTCGGCGAACATTTTGGCCGAATCACTCTTCGCTGAGATTCTGAAGGCCCGCCCGGCGTCGGGGAATGTTCAATCGGCGACGCGCGAGTGCTTCGCCGCTCTGGCCTTGCGGATCGATCGCGCGGCCGCCCGCCGAATCGCGGACGGTTTTCTGGCGAACGACTCCCCGCTGGCGAACTCCTGGCTCAACACGACGTGCGTCAGCTTGCACCGAATCGCCCACCTGTTCGACCGGGCGACCGCCTCGCGCGTGGCGATGGGCTTGGTCACGCGGACAAAGTCAACGCGGTTTGACCCGCCCGTCGCCGAATTCCTGAGCGACAACGTCGCAAACCTCGAAAATTCCCGGTCGATTGCGGAAGCGCTGCTCGCGATGGCTGGCGAACCGAACCAAGTCGTCACGCCCGCGCTCCTGGAATCCTTGCGTGCCCTGTCGCCCCAACTCGATCGCGGAACGGCCCAACGCGGCATCGACTTACTCGTGGCGCGGTTCGCAAGCACGACCGACCCGGCTGGGTCCGACGATTTCGCCCAGACCATCGACTCACTCGGCCAGCGCCTCGATCAAGAAGGCCGAACCCGCGCTTACGCGAAGTTAGCCGAAGCCGCGCCAAAACAGCAGCAATCGTTCCAATTGAGTTCGGCCATGAAGTGCTGGTCGTCCCTGGACGCGACGCGGTTCGAGAAGGAGAAGCGCGCCCTCGCGATCGATGGGCTTCGCTGGCACTTCCGCGAATCGGCGTCCAACTCGAGCCCGTCCGCGTCCTTTGGCGCGTTCGCTCGCCACCTCCAGGACTGGCGCGACTACACCGAGTTCCTGACGTATGCCGGATGCGTGGATACGACGCGCGATGCCCTGCTGCATCGGCTCGAAGAGTTGCTCGTTCGACCCCGCCAGGCCGAGCCGTTCGTCGCTTTGAGCGCCGTCGTGCCGGCCGGCTTGGTGCCCTTGGCCGCCGCGAGCGAGTGTACCTGGCAACACGCACGCCAGTTCCGAACCGTCGGAGACGCGGTGAGCTTCATTGCCAATACTCATCCCGAGCACAAGTTTCGGCGTGGCCCGATCCTACCAATGGGTCGATAGTCGATTGGCGGAAGTCGCCGGTTTCCGTCAGGCCGCCTGTCGCATCGGAATCACTTCGTCGTCGACGACGGCCGGCCCCTCGCTCAGGCGGACTTCGCTGAAGCGCGTGCCGGTCGAATCGTAGAAGAGAATACGATGTTCGTCGCCGGCCCAGACGGCGGAGGTCTTTAGCAAGCGTGGCCCTTCGACGTGGAACAGGGTTCCGCACGGTCGGCCGCCGCGCTTCACGGGGGCCTGATACATCGGCGTTTGGGCCGGGTCGAGGCGGTCGTGCGAACAGAGCAGGTCGCGCACGAACCGGGTCAGGGCTTCGCGAGTGGGCAAGGCCACCACGGATGATTCGACCATCGCGCGACTCCGTCGGACTGCGGTGCCGACGTGTTATCGGTGGCGCAATCGGGTCGGGTCGTTTCGGATCGAGCGAGCTTGCGAGCCGAAGTTGCGAAAGGGTTCGGTCCTACCAATTGTTCAGGCGGCGCAGGCCGTCGTAGAGCACGATGCCCACTGAGGTCGCCAGGTTGAGGCTACGGACTTTGCCGGTTGGCATGGGGATTCCGAACGTGCGGGCCGCATATCGTTCGCGAACTTCGGCCGGCAAACCCTTCGATTCGCTGCCGAACAACAAGCAGTCGCCGTCCCGGAGCTCCGCCTTCGTGTAAGGCGAATCGGCCGGCGTCTCAATGCACACGATGTGCTCCGATCCGATGGCCGACTCGAAGTCGGCGAACGTCGCATGGGCGACGAGTTCGACGGCGTCCCAGTAGTCGAGGCCGGCGCGCTTCAAGCTGCGATCGTCCGTGCGGAAGCCGAGTCGACCGACGAGATG
>JANLUE010000114.1:0-3098 GCA_031363325.1 Gemmataceae bacterium | reverse complement strand
CATCAAAACGCGAAGCGGGGGCGAGTCATGACTCGCCCCCGCTTCGCGTTTACGATTGATTGGTAACGACTACTTCACGCCATTCACGGGCAACACCGGGCCCATCACGCCGCTGGGGCGGCTTTCCAGTTCGAACTGCTTGCCCTTGCTTCCCATTCGAAGCAAGTCGTCGGGCGTCACCGATCCGCTTGGCACGGCTTCGAGCAAGTTGTTCATGGCACCCTCAGCCAAAACTGAGACTAACTCGGCGATAATTCCGCCACCTGCTCGGTGGCTGGTTTTTCCTCGACCTTCGGCGAATCGGGTTCGGGGCTCGGCGTGTCGGCGGCGGGCTTCGGCGCTTCGGCTGGCTTCGGGGGCGGCGTGGGCTCATCCTTCACTTTGAAGAACGCTTCCAACTCCGCGAACGAGCCCAGGGGCAATTTGCCGGCCAAGGCATCGGTTGAAAGCTTCGGCAACGCCTTCGGCTTGCCCGGCCTCCGTGGTGGCTCGCCCGGTTGTTGGGGCGCGATCATCGGCGGCGGATTGTCGGGCGGGAGCGGGGTCGTCAGTTTGGTCTTCTGGAACCGGGCCGACCGATCCTGGTTGGCACGCGCGGGCGGTGGGCCGGCCAACGGCCGATCGACGGGCGGGCGATAGGGCCTCGGCTGATCCTGGCGCGGCGGCGGCGCCTGGAAGGCGGGTCGCGGGGCCGGCTTGCGTTCCTGGCCGGGCGCGACCATTGTCAGCGACGCCCGCTTGCGCTCGTTGTCCACTTCGACGACCCAGACCGGCACGATGTCTCCGACCGCCACAATCTCGTAGGAGTTCTTGACGAACTTGTTCGCCAGCCGACTGACGTGCACGAGGCCGGTGTCCTTCAGGCCGACATCGACGAACGCCCCGAATGGGACGACGTTTACGACCGTGCCCTTCAACTCCATGCCCGGCGTCAAGTCTTCGAGTTGCAGAATCTTCCGCTTCAAAACGGGTGGCGTGCGTTGGTCGCGTGGATCGTAGACCGGGTCGCACAGAATCGCCACCACATCGCGAATGGCCCCCTCGGTCGTGCCGAACTTCTCGGCCAATGGCCCAGGCGGATTCTGGACGAGCTTCTCGCGGACGGTCGGCAACTGCGTCGCCAGGTCGAGCGGGGTGAGGCCCGCCTCGCCGAGCACTTGCTTGGCGAGCGTGTAACTCTCCGGATGGACCCACGTCGCGTCGAGCGGTTCCTCGCCGCCGTACACGCGCACGAACGCGGCGGTCTGCGTGTAGATCGCTTCGGTGATCCCAGGCACTTGCAGCAACTGCGCCCGCGACTTGAACGGTCCGTTCGCCGCCCGGTACTGTACGATTTGTTGCGCGATGACCGGGTTCAGGCCGGAGACGTAGCGGAACAAAGCCGCGCTGGCGTGATTGAGATCGACGCCCACTTCGTTGACACACGCCTCGATCACTTCGTCGATCGATTCCTTCAGGTGCTTCGGCTTGAGGTCGTGTTGATACAGCCCGACGCCAACATGCTGCGGGTCGATCTTCACCAGCTCCGAGAGCGGGTCCTGTAAGCGGCGGCCGATCGAAATCGTCCCACGCGTCATCCGGTCGACGTTTGGGAACTCCTCGCGAGCGATGGGGCTATCCGAATAATCGGCGGCCCCCGCTTCGTTCGCGATGATGTACGACACGCCGGGCATGGCCGGCTGGCCATCGGTCGGGGCCTCCAACTCGGCGATCATGTCGGAGACGATCTGTTCCATGTCCCGACACATCGACCCGTTGCCGATCGCGACGACACTCAGGTTGTGCTTGCGGATCAGGCCGAGCAGGGCGACCTTTGCTTCCGCGACTTGGTTGGTCGGCTGGAACGGGAACGTCGTCACGTCTTCGAGCGGCGTGCCGCGTTCGTCGAGCGCGACGGCTTTGCACCCCGCCTTCGTGCCCGGATCGAGGGCCAACACGCGGGCGTTTCGAATCGGTGGCGTGAGCAACAGGCTGCTGAAATTGCGCGCGAAGATTTCGATGGCGTGCGTCAGGGCTTCTTCGGTCAATTCCTTGCGGATTTCGCGTTCGAGGCTCGGCAGTACGAAGTTCGAGAGCGCGTCGTCAACCAGGGGGTCGAGCAAATCGCGATGTGGGTGATTGCTCAGGTTGATGTGGGCCCGGGCCGCCTGGCGAATGCGGTTCACGTCCCAGTCGAGCTTCACGTGTAGGAAGTGTTCCTTCTCGCCCCGATTGATGGCCAGGATGCGGTGCGGCGGAATCGCCCGTACCCCTTCGGTGAATTCGAAGAAGTCGCGATACTCTTCGCTCTTGCGATCGTCCCGGTGCCGGGGTCGTCCGGGTGGCGCATTCGCGGGGGGCACTTCGGGCGCGGGAGTCGGCGCGGCCTCGGCCGGCGCACCTTCGGCGGGTGGAGTTGGTGTCGGCGCGGCCTGGGGTGGCGGCCCACCCTTGGGCGGTTTCGGTTCGGCCCGCTTCGACGTCACGCGACCCGTGTCCCACAATGCGAAGCGCACTGGGGCCCGCACGTCGGCTGTGTCGGCGATCGTCTCGGTGAGGATCAACTTCGTGCCGGCCAGCACATCGTCCGGCGAATTCAGCCCCTTGTCCGGGTTCACGACGCCGGCCACGACTTCGGGCAAGTTGGCGACGGCGGGGTCGTTGACCCAGATCGCCCGCGCCAATTCTTCGAGCCCCTTCTCACGCGCATCCGCCGCGGCCGAGCGCTTTTTCGGCTTGTACGGCAGGTACAAGTCGTCGAGCCGTTTGTTCGTTTCGGCGATGGCGATCGCTTGCTGGATGTCCTCGTTGAGTTTGCCCTGCGCGTCGATGGCCTTCAGGATGGTCGCCTTGCGATCGGCGAGTTGCCGGAGCTCCGCCACGCGATCGCGGATGACGCGCAACCGATCTTCGTCGAGCCCGCTGGCCCGATCTTTGCGATAGCGGGCCACGAACGAAGGAGTATTCCCTTCGTCCATGAGCTGGACAACGGCTTCGACCTGGACCTTGCGGAGTTGCAAATCTTGCGCGACGCGGGAGAGGTCCGGGGTCGGCGTCTCGGACAGGTTCGACATGGATCGGGTCACTACGTGGTCCCCGCCGGGACTCTGCGGGGAAAG
>JANLUE010000102.1:0-7374 GCA_031363325.1 Gemmataceae bacterium | reverse complement strand
AAGGGCGGCGGCGGGTCGGCCATGATGTGCGATACGACGGGGGCGACGGTGAATTTGGTCCGGCGAGTCGTCGAGGCGGTTCGCGTGCCGGTCACCGTGAAGATGCGGCTCGGCTGGGACGCGACCAGCCTGACAGCTCCTCATTTCGCTCGCGAGTTCGAACGCGTGGGCGTGGCGGCCGTCACGATTCACGGCCGCACCCGCGAGCAAGGCTTCAGCGGGGCCGTCGATCGCGCCGGCATACGGGCCGTCGTCGAAGCCGTCGAACGGATCCCGGTGATCGGCAATGGCGACGTTCGCTCGGTCCACGATGCCGACCGAATGCTGCGCGAGACGGGTTGCGCCGGCATCGCGATTGGCCGGGGGGCGCTCGCGAACCCCTGGATCTTCCGGCAATTGAACAACTGGATGACGACGGGTCGACCGGGCCCGCGCGGCACTTGGGACGAGCGCCTCGACTTTATGCGCGAACACTTCGAGCGCACGATCGACTGGCGCGGCGAATGGGTGGCGTGCCTGCAATTCCGCAAGATGGCCGCGTGGTACTGCAAGGCACTCCGGGCCGGCAAGTCGATTCACAACACGATGGTGCTCTTGCGCGAGCCGCAAACGTTCTACGACATCGTGACGGGCCTGCGCGACCAGGGCCCACCGCTCGGCTGGCAAGAGTCCGACTTGGCCGACGCGAACGTGCATGTACCCGCCGGGCCGATCGCGCACTGGTGAAGCGACACCGACTTCAATCGACTCCATGTAAGTATGCCACCGCCGTCAGAGCATACAGAACGGCGACCCGTTCGAGGTCGGCGATGTCGGCCCATTCCGCGACGGTGTGGGCCCCGCCGGCCTTCGGGCCGTGCGTGATCGCTGGCACGCCGCCTAACGAACTGAAGCTGTTGCCATCGTCCACGAACAACTTTGGGCCGGTGGGAAGCTCGGCACCGGAAACGGCTTCATGACAAGCCTGAAACGTTCGCACAAACGAATTGGCCGGGTCGATCTCGAATGCGCCGCGGATGAAGCGCCAGTCGAGGCTAACACTTACGCCGTGGTCCGCTTCGACTCGTGCGAGCAGGGCGCGGAACTCGCGCTCGACCTCGGCCGGGTCGGTTCCCGGCAGCCAACGGCGGGTGCCTTCCAACAGGCACTCGGACGGATACTGATTGTAGATTTCGCCCGCATGAATCTGACCGACGAACACGCTTGGCTTGCCGGCCGACGATGTTGGAGTATCGGCCGCGAGGCGGCGATCGAGATCGAACAATCGCCCGGCGAGGTCCGCACCGGCCGCGATCACGTTCGGTTCGTCGGGCCGATAGACCTCGTGAACCGGCGGGCCGGGGCGACGCACGATGACTTTCCACGTCGCCGACCCACGGCCGATGATCGGAAGGTGCGAACAGAGGGCTTCCGGAATCAACACCGCGTCGCCATGAATTCCGCGACGGATCAGGTCGTCGAGTTGATGCCCGAGCCCCCAGGGGGCTTCGTGGAGATCGTGCGCGACGAACAGGACGCGGCCACTTTCGAGCAAGTTGCCATCCCGCAACACGCGAAGCGCTTCAATCGCGGCGGCCGTGCCACCCTTCATGTCGCACGAACCGCTGCCGCGAAAGTGGTCCCCCTCGACGCGCGGCGGCACGAACGGCAAGTGGACTGTGTCGACGTGGCCGTTGAACTGAAGGCATTGGCCGGGTTTTCCCGAATCGAGCCGCGCGAGGACGGCCGGGGCCTTCGGGTGCGTGGCCGCGTCGCGTTCGACGGCGAAGCCCTCGGCCCGGAGCAGTTCGGCAAGGTCGTCCAGGCACGCGCCCGCTTCGCCAGTCGGCGACGGGACGGCCACGATCCGCGTGGCCGTCGCGAGCAATCGATCGCGACGAACGAGGGAACGAATGCGTTCGAGGGTCGGCGTCACGGCTGGCCATCCTTCGCTTTGTCGATCGGCTTCATTTGCGGGCGTGCGGATGTCTTCCACAGTTTCTTGACGGTCGCGAGTAGTTGCGGCGAGGCGTTGAACTCGACGCGCATCGTGTTGGCCAGCGCGAGCGCCTTGCCGTCCCTCGGTTCGTCCTGTGCAACGTGCTTCGAATTGATGACAGCCGATGCCTTGGCATCGACTCCCGGCTGGGCGAACTGCTCCAAGCTCCGTCGATCCGCGTTTCCGCCCGCACCGGGCTTCGGATCGCGCGCGAACTTGAAGGCATCGTCGAACGTCATAGCGGCCGCGTTCGCGTGCTCCTTACGGACGTAGTTGAGTTCGACTCGCACAGAGAGTTTCGTGCCCGACACGTCCGCGCCGAAACGACAGGCGATTGGGAATTGCTGGGCACCGAAGCCGGCGGCGATCGTGCCGAGGGGTTGATGGAACGGCTCGAGCGCCGCCATGCGAACGGCCCCCGACGTTTTCGCCAAACAATCGACGAGCGCTGCGCTGGCGATCATTTTGCCTTCGTCCTTCAAGTGAATCGCCAGATTGGTTTCGTCCGCGGCGAAAATGACGAGCGTGTCCGATGCGAAGTACAAGCCGCCAAATTCGCCGACTTTGTAGTACACTTTGCCGCTCCCGATCGCCGCGGCTTCCTGGCCCTTGGTCGCCGCGAGAACCTTGCCGCGGTCGACCGGGACCCGCAGTTTGATGGCGGTGATCGCCGGCTTGTCCATCTGGTTGCCGCGCGCGAGTTGATAAGTCGCCATCTCTTCGATCTTCAGCCCGTACGACTCGGCTTCCGCAACGTCCGGCCGAAGCGTTTCCAGGAGGCCCGGAACCTTCGACGCCTCGGTCACGTCGACGTACTCGACCGAAGTGGCGAACGCGGGCACCCAACACGCGAGTTCGGTTGAGCCAATGCCGACCTCGTTCGACCCGCGAAACACGCCAAGCAAGTTCAAAATCAACGCGACGACCGCGAGGAAGGCGATCGACCCGGCCGCGAAAAGCCCGATCCGAAATGCTGGCGATTTGCGTTTCTCGCGTCGGCGGGGCCGGTCGTCCTGGAACTCGGTCTCGTTGTGGCGTCGACGACGCGGCCGAACTTCACGTTCCCCATCGGCCGAGTCGTCGCGCCGACGGTGCCGCGGGCGTTCGTCGTCCCAATCGGAATCGTCCGGGTCGCGTCGGCGACGTGGTCGGTCGGCAGGCATGATGCGAACCTCGGCAGGGTCAGATCAATTGTGTCAGTTCCGCCGGGCCGGGGTAGATGTTGGGCCGAGCGAAGCTCGCGAGTTGGGAGAGTCAGTCGCGGGCGGGCGTTCGCGCCTGCGAAGCGAGCTTCGCTAAACTGACTTTTCGCCAATTTCTTGGCGGATCGCGCCGGCCGAATCGACTCCGGGGGCTAGGAGATCATGCCCGGGGACCACGACGCCACGTCCGACGCCTCGTTGCTCGATCGCTTTCGGGGCGGCGAGGGCGAGGCCGCCACGGCCCTGTATCTGCGTTACGCGGGGCAACTCCGGATCATGGCCGCCCAACAAGCGACGGCCGATCTCCGGCGACGAGTCGATCCGGAGGACATCGTTCAATCGGTGTTTCGGACGTTCTTTCGGCGGGCGGCCGCCGGCGAGTATCACGTGCCGGCCGGGTCCGACTTGTGGAAGTTGATTCTGGTGATCGGGCTGAACAAGGTGCGAGCGGTGGCCGCGCACCACAAGGCGGCCAAGCGCGACGTGCGGCAGACAGTCGGCGAACAGGGAATCGAACTCGCCCCTGGGGATGAAGCGGAGAACCTGCGCGTACTGCAATTGACGATCGACGAGTTGCTCGCGCCGTTGCCGCCCGTCTATCGCGAAGTTGTGACGCTGCGGATCGCCGGGCACGAAGTCGCCGAGATCGCCCAGCACACGGGGCGGGCCAAGCGTTCGGTCGAACGGATTCTGCAAGAATTTCGGGCGAGCCTGGGGGCCGTGTGGAACGATGGCAATTGACCTGCGACCGGCGGCCGACTTCGAACTCGACGCGTTCCTGGAACCGTTCGAATCGGCGGCCGTGCGCGGCGAGCGGCCCGACCTGAGCGACTATCTGCCGGCGAAATCACATCCCAAGTTTTCGGTCGTCCTTCGTGAACTCGTGCGCATCGATCTCGAGTTCGCCTGGGAGCGCGGCGAGTCGCGTCGTCTCGACGACTATCTCGATCGATTCCCGACGTTGCGCGACGATCCGGCCGCCCTGGCCGCGATCGCGGCCGAGGACTTTCGCCAACGGACGGCGGCCGGCCAGGAACCAAACCCCGATGACTATCGACGCTTCAACGTCGAACTGTCCGACCCCAGTACGTTCGACCTGAGCTTGGCCGGGCCAATCTGGGCGGGCACTGCGTTCCCCGTGCTCGGCGACGTGGTGCCGCCGGGCTTTCGCATCGAGTCCGAACTGGGCCGCGGCGCGTTCGGCCGTGTTTATCGGGCCGAGCAAGCGGACCTCGCCGGGCGCTTCGTGGCGATCAAGATTTCGTCGCGGCTCATTGGCGAAGCGCAAACGTTGGCGCGCCTCCAACACACGCACATCGTGCCGGTCTACGCGATTCACCGGGTGGGCCCGTACCAGGTCCTCGTGATGCCGTACCTCGGCGCGGCGACGTTCGCCGATCTGGTCGCAACTGTTCGTGCGGGCGGATCAGCACCCGCCACCGGGCGGGCCGAGCGAACTTCGATCGCATCGCCGAACGTCGATGAGTCGAAGTCGGTCGTAAAAGCACCAAGCCAGCACGTTCCGACTGTCACGCTTGCTTCGGTGTTGAACTATGGCGTTGCGTTGGCCGATGGACTCGCCCACGCCCACGGCCGGGGGATTCTGCACCGCGATCTTAAACCGGCGAACATCCTGCTCGCCGACGATGGTCGGCCGATGTTGCTCGACTTCAACCTCGCGGCCGACGAGCGCTCGAATGTTCAAGGTGTCGGCGGCACGCCGCGTTACATGGCCCCCGATCAGCGCGCCGCGCTGAGCGATCCCGAAGTGAAGATCGACGGCCGGGCCGACGTCTATTCGCTCGGCCTGATCCTGCACGAACTCCTGACGGGCGACTTGCCGACCGGCGAAGTGGGCCGAATTGATTCGCCCGCCGTCGCGGCCATTCTGAACAAGTGCCTCGCGTCCGATCCGAAAGACCGCTATCGTTCGGCGGCGGACCTGCGCGACGATCTCGAACGCCACCGGGCGAATCGGCCGCTGGCGCATGCGTCGGAGCCGTTCGGCCGCGAGCGATTTCACAAATGGGCGAAGCGACACCCCCGGCTTTCGTCGGGAAGTTCGGTCGCCATTTCGGCCGCGATGTTGCTCGCCATCGTTGGCTGGTTCGGGTACTCGGCCTGGCATTCGGCCCGGACCGCGGAATCGCGCGAAGCCCGCGTGGCGGTCCGCAAGGCGCGCGACGACGTGCGGCCCATGCTGGTCGATCCCAACACGACCGAGCGAATCGCCCGCCGGGCGCAGTCGATCGCGCTCGACGCGTTGAAGCCGTATCAACTCCCGGACTCGTCCAGTTGGCGGCCCTCGCGTGCCGGTCGGTATGTGCCGCCAGACGAAGCCGACGACCTCCAACACGACCTGACCGAAGTACTCTTCTACGCCGCCGAGGCGACGGGCCGGCTCGCCGAGTTGTTGGCCGATCACGGCGCACTCCTCGACGAGGCCATCGCCCTGAATGGCCGTGCGGCCGAGTTGACAGTCGACAACCGAACGACCCGGCCCATCCACGAGCAACGCAATTGGCTCCGCAAACTCGATGGCCAATTCGTCGAAACTCGAACCGACGCATCAACCGAGCTCGATCCGTTTCTGCAAGCGCTCGGCGCGCTCCGGGCTCGGAAGTACGGCGACGCCGTCAAGCTGCTCGGCCCGCTCGTGGGCCGCGAGCGCGAGAGTTACTCCGCGTGGATGGCGCTCGGTGTCGCCAGACTTCGCCTGAGCGAGTTCGACGCGGCCGCCGATGCGTTTCTCGCCGCAAGTGTCCTGCGAACGGACGACCCCCGGCCCGAGTTCTATCGCGGCGTCGCCCTGCTCGGGGCCGAACGGTACGCGTCGGCCGTCGAGGTGCTCGGCCAATATTCGGCCCGCGAACCGACGGACCCGGACGGCTGGCTCAACCGAGCGATCGCCGAGTTTCGGCGCGGTGAATCGTTGGCCGCGCTGGTCGATTTAGGCGAGGCTGAACGACAAAATGCCTCGCCGGCGCGAGTTCACGGACTCCGGGCGCAAATCCTTCAAGCTCGTGGCGAAAAGACCAAGGCCGACGCCGAGACGAAGAAATTGCTGGAATCGCAGCCCGATGACGCGATTGGCTGGACGATTCGCGCCGAAGCGAAATATGCTTCCGACGCGGCCGGATCGCTCGCGGACTTCGACCGGGCGCTTGCGATCGACCCGGATCATCTCCCCGCCATCCGCGGCCGAATCAGCGTATTGTCCGAACGATTGAACCGACCCGTTGACGCCCTCGCCATACTGAAGCAACTCGTCTCTCGAAGTGGCTCGACGGTTTCCGATCGAGCGGGTTACGCCGTCCTGCTCGCCCGCACGGGAGCCAAGGTCGAGGCCCGGACGGAAGCCCGCAAGTGCCTTGGCCCAGCGACCGCCCCGTTGCCGCTCTATCAGGCCGCGAGCGCCCTGGCGATCGTCGCGGAGTCCGAGGTCGATCGGGCGGAGGTCATTTCCATTTTGCGGCGCGTGTTGCGCGGAGATGTCAAATGGGCGAAGGAGATGCCCGGCGACCCGGACCTGAAATCGGTCCACACCGACCCACACTTTCGGGAACTGGTGAGCGCCGGTCGTTCGCTCGAAGGAAAATAGCCCGAATCCCGAAGGACCGGGGGCCCTCAAATCGAAATTGCCGAATCGCGAGGATTGTCGTGTCGAATCGCATCCGTCGACCGAAGTTGACCGTTCAAGCGCTCGAAGCGCGCGACGTACCCGCGTCGTTCGGCGTGCCCTGGTCGGACCCGACGCACCTGACGTTGAGCTTCGTCCCGGATGGTACGTCGGCCGCTGGCGTGCCGAGTGAATTGTTCACGCGACTCGATGCGTTGATGCCGCGTGCCGAATGGCAAGGCGCGATCTT
This sequence comes from Gemmataceae bacterium, assembly GCA_031363325.1. Taxonomy (GTDB): domain Bacteria; phylum Planctomycetota; class Planctomycetia; order Gemmatales; family Gemmataceae; genus SIAJ01. The sequence continues at coordinate 325 of JANLUE010000102.1, read as the reverse complement.
GCGGGCGGCGCAGAGTTGGGCCGAGGCCGCCAACTTGAACATCGGCGTCGTCTTCGATGGCGGGCAACCGCTCGGCGATCCAGGAGCGACGCAGGGCGACCCACGGTTCGGCGACATCCGAATCGGGGCCGTCCCGATGGCCGACGACGCGCTCGGTGAAGCCGTTCCGCCGGACCCGATTCTCTCGGGAACGCTGGCGGGCGACGTATTTTTCAATTCGACCGTGAACTTCACCCCCGCGATGCTCTACGGTGTCGCGCTGCACGAAGTCGGGCACCTGATCGGGCTCGATCACTCAGCCGACCAGGAGAACATCATGGCGCCG
>JANLUE010000097.1:0-3745 GCA_031363325.1 Gemmataceae bacterium | reverse complement strand
ACCGCCCCGCCGAGGCGTTGAAGCTGCGAGAGGAAGTGCTGGCGATTCGGAGGCGGGTGCTGCCCAAGGACGACCCCGACACGCTCAAGAGCATGTGGGTTCTAGCCGAATCGCTCACCAAGTTGGATCGCGGCGCGGAAGCCATTCCGGTCATCGACGAGTGCGTGGCCAAAGCCGCCGGGAAGGCGGTCGATCCGCGCCTGATCCCTACCGTCATGGCTCTCCGAATGGGGCATTTTCGGAAGGTCGGCGACCCCGCCGGCTGCCGGGCCACGGCCGAGATGTGGGAGAAGCTGAACCGTACGGACGCCGGTAGCCTGTACAACGCTGCCTGCTACCGGGCCGTCACCGCCGGCGTCCAGGCCAAGACGCCGGGGGCGGACGCCGCTCGGCTCGCCAAAGACGACGCCGACCGGGCGATGCAGTGGCTGCACAAGGCCGTGCAGGCAGGTTACAAGGACGCCGCCCACATGAAGAAAGACCCCGACCTCGACCCGGTGCGCGAGCGGGCGGACTTCAAGAAACTGCTCGCCGATCTGGAGGCGAAAGCGGGGAAGAAGTGAACTCGTGGCCGCACCGACGACCGGTAGAATGACAGCATGCGTTCCACGAAGCCAACTCCCCGGGAAGATTCGATGGGTGAAATCCGCGTCAAAGTGCTGCTCACCAACTCCGGGGACGAGGCCCTCAACCGACGGCGAAAGCTCAAGAAATCGTTGATCCGCAGGTACGAAGCCGAGGCGCTGGTCGATACGGGGGCAGTGCGATCCGTCATCCCCGCCCATGTCATGCAAGCGCTGGGAGTGATGTCGCGCGGCGACCGGGTGGCCGAAAACGCCGACGGGCGGAAAGAGACGATTGCCGTCACCGAGTCGATCGTCTTCGCCGTCATGGGGCGCGATACGCTCGAAGAAGCGTTGGTGCAGGGCGACGAAGTGTTGATTGGCCAGACCGTCCTGGAGAAACTCGATCTGCTCGCCGATTGCGCCAATCGCCGTCTGGTGCCAAACCCGGCCCACCCCGACCAGCCCGTGTCGAAAGTGAAATGACGAAAGCGCTGTCCGAGCCAGCGGGCGGACTTCAAGAAGCTGCTCGCGGATCTGGAGGCACCAACCCGCTCGCGGAGTGAGCGGGCCACGCGGGTCGCCGACTCGCTCCGTGAGTCGGCTTGACTAGCCGTCTCGCGGTCGCATGCCTATCCATGCTTGACGGAACCGCTACAGTCGCCCACGCCCATGGAAGGAACCGATGGCCACCGACCCATTGCCAAGCCCCTCCGGTCGCTCGACGTTCAAGAGCGACCTACTCGCATCGCTCGTCGTCTTCATGGTCGCGCTGCCGCTTTGCATCGCGATCGCTCGAGCCTGCAATTTGCCCGTCGAGGCTGGGATCATCACGGGAATTGTCGGTGGGCTGATCGTCGGCCCACTCGCGGGCAGTCCGTTGCAGGTCAGCGGCCCGGCGGCCGGGTTGATCGTCTTAGTGCTCGATTTCGTGATGCTTCGCACTCGAATGCTCGAGTCGGGCGAGTCGGCGTTCCCGATATTAGCGGCACTTGGCATGGCGGTCTTGCTCGGCGGGCTTCTGCAACTTGGCATGGCGGCGGTACAACTGGGTCCGTGGTTTCGCGCGGTCGCGCCGGCCGTGGTCCTCGGAATGCTCGGCGGGATCGGGGTCGTGATTTTCGCCAAGCAAGTCCATGTGATGATCGACGACAAGCCGGCCGACAGCGTCATTGAAAACTTGCGAACCATCCCGATGGCCGCCTACAAGGCGTTCACGGACAAAGATCCCGATCCGCCGCATCACACGGCCGCCGTCGCCGCCGGTCTGGTCACGATGCTCTTCCTGGTCGGCTGGAAGCCGTTCACGCCGAAGCGACTGCACGTCGTCCCCGCCGCGTTGATCGCGGTCGTTGCCGGGACCACTGTGGCGGACCTGCTCGAACTCGACATCCACTTCGTCGAAGTGGAATCGAATCTGGCGAAGGGAATCACCTGGGTGTCCTGGGGTTCGTTTTCCGGATTGGTGCGCGACGGGACCGTCTGGAAGCTGGCGATCGCGATCGCGCTGATCGCCAGTGCCGAAACGCTGCTCTGCGCGACGGCCGTCGATCAAATGCACACCGGCCCGCGCACGAACTACAACCGTGAGTTGTTCGCTCAGGGCGTTGGCAACACGGTCTGCGGCACGCTCGGCGCCTTGCCGATGACGGGGGTAATTGTTCGGAGTTCGGCGAATGTGTCGGCCGGCGCCAAGACGCGATTGTCGGCCACACTTCACGGCGCCTGGCTGCTCCTCTTCGTCGCGCTATTGCCGGCCGTTCTGGAAATGATCCCCTCGGCCAGCCTGGCGGCCGTGCTGGTCTACACGGGGATCAAGCTCGTCGACTACAGGTCCGTGCTCAAGCTGTGGCATCAGAGCCGAACCGAAGTCGTCATCTTTGCGGCCACGTTGATTGGTGTCGTGGTCACGGACTTGCTCACGGGAGTGATGATCGGCGTTGGCCTGTCCGCCGCGAAGCTCGTCTGGATCACCTCGCACTTGAAGGTGAAGCCGGAATGGCACGCGGACCGGAAGGAAGTGCATCTGCACATCGCCGGCGCGGCCACGTTCCTCAGCCTGCCGAAGTTGGCGGCCGCCCTGGAGAAAGTTCCCGCCGGTTGGGACGCGCACGTGTTCCTCGACGACCTGTCCTTCATCGACCACGCCTGCCTCCAGTTGTTGACGAGTTGGGAGAAACAACATCAAGCCAGCGGCGGTCGAATGTTCCTCGATCAAGATGGCCTGCGCGCACGCTTCGACCAAACGGCATCGCGGCGCGAGGCCGATGGCGAACGTCTACCCGAGCCAAGCGCCACGCCTTCGTAACACGGCCTTTACCTGGCCAAGGACGTTCGGCTTTGGTTCAGTCTGTCAACCTATTCGCCCAATATTCATGATCAGTTCGGACACATTCTTGAGCCAATCGTCTCCTACCACAACCTTCGTGGCAAGCTTGCCGGAGCATTTGGAATGAGGTGCTAATTTTTCCGTGAGGACGAACCGAAACTCCCAAGACTTAGTGATTGGATGCAGGCAAGCAGCCAACACCTCGAATTGTGTCGCAGCATAGTATCGACTACAAGGGTCGCCCTTTGCGGCCCTTGTCTTTTGAAAGTCGACGCACGGCCCCAATTTGGTCAGCCGAGCCAGGACGTTCTTGCACTCGATGCGAATCGTACGCCCCGTGTTCCGATGTCGAACTGAGAAGTCCGGGTGACCGTCGCGGTCCAAGCGGATAATTTCAAACAACTCGGGATCCGCTTGAAGCTGACGTTGGAGGTGCTCTTCAGCAACACCGCCCAGGACCGCGGTCATGAGCCTTGCCCGGCCATTAAGTACGTCGAGGATTTCGTTGACGCTGAGCCCAAGGAGCTTGACGAGTGGATGAGTTTCATCGACATTTGGAATCAAGTCGCCCCCCGTCGTTCCGAGTGGGCTTTGAAAAGGCAAATGTCCGCGCTCGATCTCACTTCCAATCTGATCAATGAGTGCCAATCGCTCCGACGGATCAAGACCAAGCGCCATTCGTTCCAACTGCACGTAGTTCCAAAAATTGAATGGCTCTTCGCGGATTCGTGTGGGTAACTTTTGGTCCCTGAACGCTTGAATTCCCTATTATTCGTGGGGGTTTTGTCTTTTCTTGGCCGCGAAAACCTGTCACGATTGGTGTATGGCCAACTTCTCGCGTCTCCGCGACCTT
>JANLUE010000053.1:0-5146 GCA_031363325.1 Gemmataceae bacterium | reverse complement strand
AGGCCCTCGCGCCGCCGCCCGTGTTTTTGGGAAGCCGTTCACTTCGCGTGTCTCCGACAAATTCGCTCCAGTCAAAGTCCAGCCTTCAACATCATGCCCTATCGCCCCAGGAGTTCCGACATCGCACGGGTCAGGATCGCCTCGCTCTCCGGGCCGGCCAGGGCGACGCTTGGTTCGTAGCCGCCTTCGAGGTAGCCGCGGGCCGTCGGGATGTAGCCGCAGCCGTCGTCCCCATAGCTCGCGACGAACACTGCTGCGTCCGGCCGCATCGCCTGGGCGACGAGTTGATATTCGATGAACGCTTCGCCCGGCAGATGCAGGATTTGCACCCGGCCGCCGAAATCGAGGCAGCCGATGTCGATCGGTCGATCCTGGCGCTTGAGCCAGGCGAGCTGGAAGGCCGCGTTGCCGCGCTTCGAGCCGGACGCCTTCACATCGAACAGCGCCGCCCGGCTTTCGGCCTCCGTGAACGACGCGGTCCGCCGAGCGGGCAGCCGAATCGCCAGCGGCCGCCATTCCCAGGGTGGAACCGGGAACTGTTTCGTTGCCACGAGTGCGGCCTTCATGCCGTCGAAGATGCGGTCGCGCAAGATCGCCCGGCTTTCCTTGGCGCCGTCGTTGTACTTCCCGGCCGTCACGTTGCCGGCACAGCCCGTGAAGTAGACCTGGAACACATTCGCATTTTCGTCTTGCAACTTCTGTCGAGCGAGCCCGCAGAAGTCCGCCGTCACCCGGCCATCGCCGTAGTAACTCATCGGATGTGTCGCATAGTAATGGGCCACCGCAATCGGCTTCTCGCCATCGAGAAAGCTCAGCGTGCGCAGGACCGGGTCGATCAGCCCTTCGGGGGCCTCGCGCGCGACCTTGTCCTTGGTCGCGCTCGTGCGGGTGAACTTGACCCGGCCGTCCGGCCCGATCACCCGACGATTCGAAGCGACTTCTTTGATCGTGGCCGACCCGACGCCCAGGTGTGTAAACCGCTTCGCCTTCGGCAGTGACTCCCGACAAGCGGCCCCGACGTCCTTGACCACGCGCTCGAAGAACTTCAAGTCGAGCGACGGCGGGCCTTTCGCTTCGTCAAGGAATTGTTGGGCAACCGTATCGGCGAACGGGGCATTGTGCGGGTGCACCGCGTGGACCGAGACGTGATCGATCGTCGTGTGCGCCGCGTCGGCCAGCGACTTTCGCACGGCCAGATGGGCATCGTTCCGCAAGGCGACCCAATCGAAGACGCACAGCACGATCGGCTTGCCGCGCCCGAACAAGACGAGCCCGAGCGCCTTGAGCGGATCGTCGATGGCCCGGGCCGGCTCGATCCAGCCCCCGCACAGCGGATGGCCCATCGGCGGCGTGACATCGACCGCGAACGTTGCAAGGTGGTAGGCCGGCATAGGGGGTCAGAGGTCAAGTATTGAGGTAGCCTGTCGTCATCTGGTATGCTCGGTCGTCAATGGTCCCTGTTCAGTTTAGGCAATCACCCTGGTCGATGGTCTTTCGCAACTTATCCCCTGATATCGTCTGCCACCGGTCAAGCATCATCGAACTCCGACCAGTCCAGGCCAAGTTGCCGGATGGCTGCCCGCAAAGTTCCGAGCTTGAGGTCTTTACCCTAGATGGTCTGGAATGACGGTGGAATGACAGTGGAATGACCGCTGACGGGCTTAGGCCACTTGCGGTGTGAGCCGCCCCGACGCCGTGGCACTTCCACGCAGCCAATGCCGCCCAACTTACGAGCCACTTCTCGATCAGTCATGACGCGGCCACCAACACTTCGGCATGAACCAGTGCGCCGTTCATCTCCGGATAGACCGCGGGCGGCAGTGATCGACCAAGGTCCGCGTACAATTCATCCGATCCTCGGACCCGTCATTTGCTCGGTGGTCAATGGTCCCTGTTCAGTTTAGGTTAACTCGACCGCCTGTGTCGTGGCCAACCGGAGTCGTCATGTCGTTCGCGCGTCTCTCCCGCCTGTCGCTCGTCGCCGCCGGGTTCCTCGCCCTGATCGCATTTCCCACGAACGACGTTCTTTCGCAGAAGAAGGACGCGCCGGTCACGGCCATCAAGCCCGGCGCGCGGCCGAAGCGACCCGAGTTGCCGCCGAGCAAACGGCCGCTCGAGTTCATCAAGGGCGAACGAGTCGCGCTGCTCGGCAACTCGACGGCCGAGCGCATGAACCTGTTCGGCCACTTCGAGACGATGTTGCACCTGCGGTTCCCGGACAAGGAGTTGGTCGTTCGCAATTTCGCTCGGCCGGCCGAGGAAGTCGCGATCCATCAACGCTCGGCCGACTACACGGCCATCGACGACCCCCTGTACGCCTTCAACCCGGACACGTTCCTGTGCTTCTTCGGGTTCAACGAATCGTTCAAGGGGCCGGACGGGGTCGAACAATTCAAGAAGGACTACGAGCGACTCATCGACGATTATTCGTCGAAGTACCCGCGTGACGACGCCGGCTCGAAGCCGAGGTTCGTGCTCGTTTCGCCGATTGCATTCGAACCATCGGGCGATCCGTTCTTGCCCAACGGCGAAATGGAGAACGCCAATCTGAAGCTGTACGCGGCCGCCGTGAAAGCCGTCGCCGAGAAGCGGAAGCTCGCGTTCGTGGACATCTTCGATTCAACGTTGAAGGCGTTTGCCGAGAGACCTGGAATGCAATTCACGATCAACGGCGCTCACGCGAGTGAAGCCGGCGATCGGCTCGTGGCCGATGTGTTATCGGGCGAGTTGTTCGGCCCGGCTGCCGGTCCGTCTAGCACGATTGCCTTTGAAAAACTCCGCAAGGCCGTGATTGATAAATCGTGGGTGCATCAGCAAGACTATCGCATGTTGAATGGCTGGTACGTGTACGGCGGTCGACGAACTTTCGACAAGGAAACATTTCCCGGCGAGTACCTGAAGATTCGCGCGATGGCGGCGGTCCGCGATCGCTACGTGTGGGACATCGCCCAGGGCAAGGAAGTCGCGGCGAAGCCGGACGATTCCAAGACGGGTGGAGTGTACACTCCGCCAACGCGCTTCGGTGCCCCGGAACAGAAGTACTCCGAGGCCGAGGAGCTGCGCTATCTCACACCGGACGAATTCATCAAAAGCGCGACCGTGCCGCCGGGCATGGAGATCAAACTGTTCGCCGATGAAAAGATGTTTCCCGAACTCGCCAAGCCGGTGCAATTGAACTTCGACAACAAGGGCCGCCTGTGGGTGAGTTGCATGCCGAACTACCCGCTGTGGAAGCCGGGCGACCCGCCCGCCAACGATCGCCTGTTGATCCTGGAAGACACCGATGGCGACGGCAAGGCCGACAAATGCACGGTCTTTTACGACAAATTGCATTGCCCCACCGGCTTCGAGTTTTTCAATGGCGGCGTGCTCGTCATGGATCAGCCGCGCATCCTGTGGCTGAAGGACACGGACGGCGACGGCAAGGCCGACCTTGTCGTCCATCTGCTCGACGGCTGGGCCTCGGACGATACGCACCATCGCGGCGGGTTCGAATGGAGTCACGGCGGCTTGCTGCATCTGCTCGAAGGGATCGCGACCAGCACGACGCTGGAAACCCCCTGGGGGCCGCACCGCAGTCAAGGGGCCGGCGGGGCTTATGTAATCGATCCGCGTTCGTTCAAGATTCGCCAGTTCGGCCTGCCCGGCATGTACAACATGTGGTGTTATGTTTTCGACGAATGGGGCCAGGGAATCGTTGGCGATGGCACGACCGCCAATCATGCCTGGGACACACCGTTATCCGGGGCGCAATTCTCCGGCCGCAAGGGCTTGAATTTCGTCTTCAATAACGAAGGCATGCGACCCGCGCTCGGGTGCGAATGGCTCGTCAGTCGCAACTTGCCGGACGACGTGCAGAAGCAATTCACGTATGCCTGCGTCATCAATATGAACGGTCTGCCGCGCTTCAGCGTGAAGGACGATGGGGCCGGCTTCTCCGGTCGCCGAATCAAGAAGGATGGCCAGCCGTTCGACCTGATCAAATCGACCGACAAACACTTTCGCCCGGCCGACCCGCAGATTGGCCCAGACGGTGCGCTGTGGTTCGGCGACTGGGCGAACGCCCTGATCGGCCACATGCAGTATTCACAGCGCGACCCGAACCGCGATCACGTCCGTGGCCGAATCTATCGACTCGTCGGCAAGGACAAACCGCTCGTCAAGCCGGTCACGCAGTTCGGCAAGACGGTGCCGGAGATCCTGGAGCAATTCCGCGAATACGAATGGCGGACCCGCTACCGGGCTCGGCGGGAACTGCATGATCGCCCGGCGAACGAGGTGCTGCCTGCCGTGAAAGAATGGGCGTCCACGCTGCAATTGCAGAAGCCAGGGTTTGACGAGGAACGCGACCGCTTGATGTGCGAAGCCCTATGGGTTCAACAGGGCCATCACGCGGTCGATTCGACTCTTTTGCAATCGGTTCTCGCCGCGAAGACGCCGCAGGCCCGCGCGGCCGGCACGCGAATTCTGGCCGACGAACGCGAGCGCATTCCGGGGGCGTTCGAACTGTTTCAGAAATTGGCGGTCGATTCGCACCCGCGGGTGCGTGCCGAAGCCGCCCGCGCCCTGAGCTTCTACGGCACGCCGGAAGCGACCGACGCACTGTTGGCCGCCGCGAAGTTGCCGCTCGACTACTGGGGCAAATACACGCTCGAGCACGCCCTCGGAGCGAACGAGAACGTCTGGCGGCAGCCGTACCTCACCGGCAAGTTGGCGAAGGACAACCAGGCGGGTGCGAGGATGCTCGATGAACTGTTGTTTGCGACCAAGGCCGCCAGCGCGGCCGCTCCGCACCTGAAACTACTCCTCGACACGGAGCCGAAGACGGCCGAGGTCAAGAACAAAGCGATGACGGCTCTTTCGCTTTTAAAGGGCGACGGCAACAAAGGTCGCGAGGTGTTCGTTCGCAATTGCACGGCCTGTCACAAGGTCGGCAACGGCGATGGCCAGGAATACGGACCAAATCTGAAAGAAGTGGCCACGCGCTCGAAGACCCGCACGAAACTCGTCGAATCGGTCATCGACCCCAATGCCGAGGTGGACAAGAAATACCTGAGCACCAAGGTCGTCACGGATGATGGCAAAGTCATCAACGGCTTACTCGTGAGCGAGACGCCGGGGTATTCGATGTTCGCTTTGGCTGATG
>JANLUE010000044.1:0-1976 GCA_031363325.1 Gemmataceae bacterium | reverse complement strand
CCCGCCCCGGGGGCCGGGCGCCCCGGCTTGGTGAACGACCCCGGTCCGGCGTTGAAGTCGGTTCCGGTCGGCTTTCGCGACAATGGCCTTCGTGTTGGGATGGGCACATGAATTTCTCCGTGGCGTACAAGGGACAGAGCGGGGTCGCGAGCACGCCGAAAGGGTTGGCGCTCTCGTTCGCGCCGAACTTGCGCCGCGATCGCGTTTCGTTCGTCGGCGACCTGCGCGACCCCTTGCGATTTCGCGAGGCCGTCAGTGCTCTGCATTCCGTGGTCGTCAGCGACCTGAAGTTTCGGCCGAAGGACCGGTCGGCGTACTTGGCCTATCTCGACCGCGTCCGCGAACGCGAACACGCGATCCGCAAGATCGCCTTACAGCAGAGCAAAGAGCAACTTCTGGCCGCGAAGGCCGAACCGATCCCGAAGGGGCTGGAGAAACAGTTCCGCACCCAGCGCGACAAGTACTGGTCCGCACGGGATCGCTACGCCAACTTTCTGGCCCGAAACGATCCCGCCCTGTTCCGAGTGCTCGTGCCCTGCGACCCCGTCGTCACGGTCGCGCCGGACGTGTTGTTCTTCGAATGCTTCAGCAAGGATGAATCGAGCTATGGCTGCCTGACGGTCGATCGCGAACTATTCGCGACGCCGGCCGAAGTGACGTTGGGCACCACGAACGTCGATTATTCGCTCGCGCTATTCGACGAATTCCAGCGCCTGCGGACGTATCGCCAGACGCAGTTCGCCGTCGACCCCGGTGGATTCGAAGTCGCCACCGAGGGAGCGGCCGGGTTCCGCGAGGAGAAGATCGACCTGCCGCCTTCCTGGTTGCGGGGATTCATGCAGTTGCAAGGCGCGATGAGCCTGCCGCAACGCCGTGTGCCGGTGAGTCGCGAAGCGTTGTACGCCGTGCTCGCGCACCTGAAGCGACATCGCGCTCGCAAGAGCCCCCGGGCGATTCGCTTCGAGTTGATCCCCGGCGCGCCGGTCGAAATCGTCCTCGAACCGTGGGAAGCGCGAATCAAACTGCACGATTCCCCCTATGCCGGCCCCAAGGTCGAAACGATTCGCACCTGGGGTCGCGATCGCTTGCAAACCCTGGCCCGCCTGTTGCCGATGGCCGACGGGGCCGAGGTCTACCTCATGGGGACCGGCCTGCCGAGCTTCTGGAACGTGCGCATGGGCGGCTTGCGGTTTCTGCTCGGGCTCTCGGGCTGGACGGCCAACGACTGGACGAGTGGCGGCGGCGCGCTGGCCGACCTCGCGCCGCCGGCCGAGCCGAGCGAAGACGTGCTCGGCGACATCGCCGCCTGCTTTCGCGACTCGCCGAGTCGGACGTTCGAGCAAGTTCGCCAGCGGACCGGGGCCGCACCGCACCTCGTGGCCGCCGGGCTGAATCGCTTCGCGCTGCTTGGTCAACTGATTCACGATCTCGCGGGCGGCGTCTATCGCTGGCGGCAGATCCTGCCAGTCGAGGCGTCCCTCAAGCAAGTGAAGATCGATAGCCCCGAGGCCCAGGCCGCTCGCGACCTCGTCGCGAATCGCCTGGTGCGCGTGACTCGTGACGAGACGCTGGCCGGCATTCGCGTGGTGGTCGGTCGCGTCGAGAGTCGGGACGTCGAATTCATCGCCGATTCGGATGGCAAGATCACGCGTGGCCAATGTAATTGCTCTCACTACTATCGGTTCAAGCTGAAGGCCGGGCCGTGCCGACACATGCAGGCATTGCGTCGCTCGGCCAACGGCGAAAAGCCCGGGAGCGGCGCGGGCACAGTGGAGCAGTGGTATCGTTGGTTCGTCAATTGAGTCGATGGATGGAAGGCGTGTCGGGCGTGTCGGGTTCGAGACCGCAATGCTCTGGCGTTCCGCCAGGGTGAGAGGTTCCTTCCCGTTCCTTCCCCGAGGTCGTTGCTCTTGGGCAACCGTACGACACCGTTCGGCTGGCCTGAAGCAACACGTTGCCGCCGAACGGTGTCGTAC
>JANLUE010000022.1:0-3693 GCA_031363325.1 Gemmataceae bacterium | reverse complement strand
GATCAGCCAGTCGTGCGTGTCCCACATCTCGCGGACATTCTGGCAGTGCGTTGCTTCGTGCGTGGTCAGCCAACGGCCATCGACGAACGCCACGCCCGACATGAGGGCGCAGAGCAAAATCAGCAAGAGATAATCGGTCGGCCGAGGGGCGCGATCGTCGGTCGCGGCGTCCATACCACGGCCTCAAAGGGGTGGGCGATGGGGCGATGGGGCTATGGTGCGGATTGCGGCGGAGAGAGGCAACGGCGTTCGGGTCTGAACGTTCACAGGTTTCCGGAATCCGGACGGGCATGCGATACGGATGACAAAACCTGCCAGTCCCGATTAAGCGAGTCATACAATTCGTCATATGTTCGGCAGTAGATTTTGTGAGAGTTGACAACGACTCGATCCGACCGCCACCGAAGGCGACTGCGGTCGGCGACGGACATGTCCGTCGATCGGCCGATCACCCGCAATCCGGCAAACACAACGTGCCCAAAGCCAAAGTGTTTGGCGAATCCGACGCTCGACTTGTGATCGTCCCAGGCGTAGAACCAGTCGACGAGTTGGCTGAAGCCACGCTCGAAGCGGCGACTCCACTCGGGTGTCGACCGATGACCAACTTTCTGAAAGACACTGTCCGGTCCCGCATCCTCGAGTTCGATCGCGCAAACAACTTGAGTTTCGGAACTGGACAAAACAATGTCGGCGGCGAAGTCGCCAAAGATTGGGAACTCATACGCCAACCGATCCGCGCGGCCGAGTTCGGGGATTCGCATGCCCAAAAGCGCGGTCAAGTTCCTGCAACATCGGAACAAAGGCATGATGTGTTCGCGTTCGCCGAGCGTTGGGACAGAATCGAGCAACGCTTTGAACTGATCCAATTCGACGCGACAACGTGCGAGATCGAAACTGATTGGATCGAGCGATTTCATCCGCCGGCCTCTTGAACGGCGCGAAATGATTGGAAGACATCCTCACGGTAGATCGAAGAAATCATCACTTCGGAATCGCCGGGATGGTAGAGGATGAGCCAGTTGGCGGTGCGGAAAACGAAATAACCGGGTAGCCCATCGATCGGCTGAGAGTGCCGGCGCACAAACTCGTCCTCCAGGCCATTTCGAAGTCGCTCGATCAATGCCGAGACCCGTCGTCGGTCGACTTCTCCAAGCGACGAAATCACGTCACGAGCATCGTCCGAAATCGATAATTCGAGCAGTGCGCTGGTCATCATTATGCTCCATCGACAAATCTTACTCGGTTCAACCGCTCGACGCAATCACCTCGGCAAGTTCACCCGACACAGCCACAAGCCGATCGCGACTACACTGACGGCCCCGATAATCGGCAGCCATTTCATCACAGTCGCTTGCCAGCGACCCGCGCCGCGGCTTCGTCCCAAGCGCACGCCCCAGACGACCGACAGGCCGATCAAAACCAGGACGCCTGCGAGGCCGACGCTGAAAGCGAGCACGGTCCACATCGCGAGGCCATAGCGGCCGGCTGTCACGCAATAGAGAACCCACAGAATCGCGCCCCAACACGGAATGATGCCGCCCGCGAGCCCAAGCAGAATCAGCCGGGCCCAACTGACGCGGCCGAATTGCTCCGGCGTGAGGCCATGTGAATGGCCGTGGCCGTGATCTCCGCCATGACTGTGCGAATGGGCGTGGCTGTGCGAACCCACGTGGGTGTGGTCCGATCGGCCCGCGAGTCGTTGCATCAACAGCCATAGGCCGATGAACGCGACCAGCAGCCCGCCACCGAAACCGAGCACGCGTTGCACCGTTTCCGGTGGCGCATCGGTCCAGAGGAACTTGAGCGTCAACGCGACGGCGAAGGCGGCGCTCGTATGGGTCAAGGTCACGATGAGTCCGAGTACGATCGCGTGGCGTGGGGTGCCCTGTTCGCCAACCAGATAGGCGGCCACCATCGTTTTGCCGTGCCCCGGCGCGATCGAATGCATCACGCCGTGCAGGAAGGCGATCAGCAGAATCAGGCCGAGGCCAACGTTCGTATCGAGCAGCAGGCCGAGGTTCTCTTCGTCTTGAACGCGGCGAACTAGCGACCAGAAGTCCGTTGGAGGCTCGACGGTGGCTTCGATGGCCGGGATCGGCGGCGCTGGGCCGGCCCCTTCCGGTAGGCGGACGATGGCCGTCACGGTTTGCTTGCCGTTATCGACGCCCGGCAACCGACGCTCGGCGATCTCGGACAGCGATTCGGGAACGAGCGGCTCAACGGCCTCAAGCTTAATCGAGAGTCGCCCCTTCTTGTCGTTGAAATTCAGGTCGTCGAGTTCGAAGGTATGTCGGCCCGGTGCGAGATTGGCCGGGGCCTTCAGCGTGAACGTGAACTGGGCCGAGTCGTGAAGTTCGTGCTTCGTATCCGTTGCGGTGAACGCGAGCGGCTGGCCGTCGAGTGTCGCGACGACCTGATCGGGGACGACTTCCTTCATCCGGGCCAGGAACGCATTGGCGATTGACTTTGGCGTCAGCAAATCGTTTGGCCGTATCGGAAAACCGTTCGCCGGATCGGCCACGAGTTTCAGCAAGGTGTACTGATCAAGCTCGAGCCGATACGTGATCCAGACGCCATCGGACCGCAGTCGAACGGTGATGTTGCGATCGTACTCCGAACGGGGGACTTGATGGGCGAAGCATTGTGGAGTGTGGAGTGCGGAGCAGGCGAGTATGACAATCGCGAGAGATCGCGGGGTACGGAGCATGAATGCCCTTCAGTACTGAGTACTGAGTACTGAGTACTGAGTACTCAGCACCGACGGTGAGCGTTCAATCCAACAGGGATACTGCAACGCCCTTCACTTCTTCTTCAAATGGCCCAGCGTCATGAGGCAATAGCCGGTCACGAGGTTCGGGTCGCCTTCCATCCAGCGATCGGTGAGGTTGATCCAGCTACCGTCGGGTTTCTGGCGCTTCACGAGGGCCCCGAGGAGGTCGGCCTTCCAGTCGTGTTTCTTGCCGGCCGCATCGGTGAGTTCCGCCACGTTCATGGCGTCGAGCGTCTTGGCCATCGTGTGGTGGTAATAGTAGAGCCCGCGCCCCGACAGAGCCTCCGGCATCCCGGGGTTCGACTCGACCGTGTAGTTCTTGGCGATCCACTCGAGGGCTTTCTGATAACGGGGGTCGTCTTTGCCAATGCCGCAATAAATCATGCTCTTGATGCCGGCATAGGTCATGCTTCCGTAGCCGGTGAGTGGCGCATTTGGCTCATCGCTGGTCTTGGTTTGACCACCGGCCGCCGCCGAATAGATGAAGCTCCCGTCGTTGATCTTGCCCGCCCAGGGTCGATCGTTGTGCTCCGACTTCAGGTTCTGGCAACGGCTCACGAAGACCAAAACCTTTTTCATGGCCGGGTCGTCGGACGGCACGCCGGCGTCCTTCAACGCGTCGATGAAGAACTGCGTGTTCGAGAGATCGGGCCGCGACTTGCTGTCGTAGCCCGCCCCGCCAAACATGTCGTCCTCGGGATTTTTGCCTTCGCCTTCGTCCCACTGGAGTTGCTTCAGGAACTTGACCGCGTCGCCGACGATCGCCTTGTATTTATCGGGTTGCTTCGCGGCCTGGAGGGCCATCACATTCACGCTCGTCACGTAATTATGGAGCTGAACGGCGGCTTCCGGCCCCGCGATGTGGCCCGCCTTCGTGTTCACCAGCGACTCAATGAACTTGAGCGCCTTGGCCACGGTCGGGT
>JANLUE010001516.1:0-2190 GCA_031363325.1 Gemmataceae bacterium | reverse complement strand
ATGCCGCCGAGCGTCATCAAGTTCAACGTTTGTCCCGTCAGCCACAGAGCGACGAGCGAGGCGATCAACGCCAGGGGGATGTTCAAGACGACGATCAACGCGCTTCGCCAATCGCGCAGGAACAACACGACCATCAGTCCGGTGAGGATCGCGCCCAACAGTGCTTCGATCGCGACGCCGCGCATTGAATTCGTCACGGTCGGCGATTGATCGAATTCGTACGAGACCTTGATGTCGTCCGGCAGGACGGCCTGCATCTTCGGCAAATTGGCTTTGATGTTCTCGACCACGTCGAGCGTGCTCGCGTCGGCCCGCTTCGTGGCCAGGATGTATACCGCTCGCTTGCCATTCACGAGCGCGTAGCCGGTCGCGATATCGCTGGCGTCGTCGATCGACGGCTCGCCGGTCGTCGAATTGCGAACCACGATGTCGCGCAGGAACACCCCCGGTTTCACGGGGATTTCGCCGAAGTCCTTCATCGAGACGGCGAGCGTGTTCACTGGCACGAGCGGCATGCGTTCCTGTTCGCGAACCACGCCCGACGGACTGATCGCATTGCCCGCGGCCAATGCCTTCACGACATCGTCGGCCGAGAGGTTGTAGGCGGTCAGCCGCTTCGGGTCGGCCCGCACGACGATCGTTCGTTGATTGCCGCCGAACGGCGGCGGTGCCGAGACCCCAGGGATGTTCCCGAACATCGGCCGCACTTTGAACAACGCCTGATCCTGAATCTGGCCAATCGTCTTCGTCTCGCTGGAGAGCACCAAGTAACCGACCGGCACGCTGCCCGTATCGAAGCGCATGATGAACGGCGGGACGGTGCCCGGCGGCATAAACGCCCGCGAGCGATTGACGTAGCCGACCGTCTCGGCCAGGGCCTGGGCCATGTCCGTGCCCGGATGGAAGTACAGTTTCATGAGCGAAACGCCCTGGACGTTTCGACTCTCGACGTGATGAATGCCGCCAATGTAAAGGAAGTGGTATTCGTAATAGTTCGCGATCAACCCTTCCATCTGCTGCGGGTCCATCCCGCCGTAGGGCTGGCAAACGTAAATGACTGGCAAGTTCAACGCAGGAAAGACATCGACCTTCATGCGGTCGTACGCGAGAAGTCCCCCCGCCGCGAGCCCGACCATGGCCACGAGAATCGTGACCGGCCGACGCAGTGCGAACGCGATGGGATTCATTCCGAGTCTCGAGAGTGCGGCGTGTCGCAAACGGGCGAATTGCAGGTCGTTATAGGGGCCAATCCGTTAGTAGGTCGCTGATACGCTGAAAGCCAACGCCGTGAACGATCTTCGTGCGGCAACTGGTTCCAATTCGACTGAACGGCGTCCAAATTCATTCGCGATGAAATTCAAGGCGCGGGAGGCCGAACTTCTTGTTTTTTGGCTGTTTTACGCCAAAGGCGTTCCGGCTCTCAGCCCAGGGTTGTCCGCGCAGCGGACTACCCTGGGAACGGCCGAGCCCTGCGTCTTTACCGCGAAGCGGTTGCATCAAGCCGGACCTATCTCGGCCGTTAGTCCCATACGTATCGCTCATCCCATGTGAGGCCGTATTTCGTCAATAACAACCGAAACTCATCTTGAAATGTCATTGTCAAGTGGTGTCGCTCTTGATCGGCCACATATGCTCGAACTTCTTCGAAATTGCTGGCGGAAACTGAGAAATCGCCATACCCGGCCTGCCAATAGAAATCGACGAGGTCTGGAGCTTTCGACTTGACCCACATTGAAGACTCGCGTTTCAATTCCTTCACTAAATCAGCAATGGTGATCGTTCGACCGAATCGACACAAAACATGGACGTGATCGGCGACACCGCCGACGCGGACAACTTGGCATTCCAGGTTGTTGCAAATGCCTCCCAGGTATTTGTGAAGTTCGTCGCGCAACGCGACATTGTTCAAAAATGGCACGCGATTCTTGGTTGAAAAAACGATGTGTAGATAGACCTGTGCATGCGATTGAGGCATTTGAGGCTCTGTAAACGAGGGCCACGATGGAGATGTCGATGATACAACCGCTTCGCGGTAAAGACACGGGGTGGGACCGATCGCCCAGGGTAGTCCGCTGCGCGGACAACCCTGGGCTGAGAGCCGGAACGCCTTTGGCGTAAACAGCCAGAACAATAGGTTCCGGTGCCTCTGAGTCGCTTGTTCGAGCTCGGTAGAGCGTCGTGTAGGGAAAG
>JANLUE010001515.1:0-3565 GCA_031363325.1 Gemmataceae bacterium | reverse complement strand
GGGTGCTTCGCTTGCGTCGCCAGTTCGCCAAGCGCCTTCAGAAATTCTTTCGCCGAACCGTTGCGCGGGTCGCACCAGAGTCGGCAATTTTGGGCGTCGGCCTGTTGGTACGATGGGCCGAGCAAGGCGCAGTCCCACTTCTTGGCGAGTGCCTGCCAGTGCAGATCGTTTGCGGCCGTCTCACCGCCCTTGCAAGCGCCGGCCCCGCAACCGTGTTGATGCACGATGACCCCGCGCACCGTCCGAATGTCGTCGGGCAGCCACAGGGTGAACGTGACGCCGAAGACGAGCTCGCCCGCCGCGGGCTTTTCCGGTGCGGGGTATTTTACCTCGAAGTATCGGCCGGCCGCGTGCGCTTCGACGACGCACAACATCAGGACGAGAAGGGTTCGAATCATGGGAGTGAACCGTGGCGGGCGGTGAAAGTGTATGTGGGATCGCCGCCACGCGAAGGCTACGCGAGCCAAGCGCGGGGTCGGAGGACGGTCAATCGCCTGAATTCGGCGCGGCGGAGCGATGTGTGAGCAGGTGAATCGCCATGCCGGCCAGCGCCGAATAGGCGGCCGGACGGGACCAGGGGCGATTCAAATCGCTCAACCACGGTTCCGTGAAGAAACCGAGCGTCGCGAGAATCGGGCTCGCGATCACGAGCATCGATCCCGTTGCCCTAGGCCACGCACGCCATCCGCAAATGGGTTGCGAGTACAACCCCATCGCCAGGTTGAGGAGTGAACCGAACAACAAATAAATGTGCGTTGATCGGAACAGAAGGCGTTGGGCATCGCTCATCCCACGCAGGTGGTCGTGGACTCGGTCCATGTATTGGCCGGTCAACAAGAACCCGACGACTCCGATCAGGCCGATCGCGAGATGAAGTCGGCGCATCGCTAGCCGCCCTTCATCTGCTCGATCAGCTTGGTCGTCGAATAGCCCTCGCGCAGGCCGGCCAGATGTACGCGGCCGCCGACCGATTCGACGAGGTCGGCTCCGACGACTTGCTCCTTCCGGTAGTCGGCCCCCTTGACGAGCACGTCCGGCCGGACGGCCCGGATCAAATCAATGGGTGTTGATTCGTTGAAGAGTACCAGATAGTCGACGACGGCCAGCCCGGCGAGGACGGCGGCCCGATCGCGTTCGCGATTGATTGGCCGACCTTCGCCCTTCAGGCCGCGCACGCTGGCGTCGGTGTTCAAGCCGACGACGAGGCAATCGGCCTGGGCTCGGGCCTCCGTGAGATATTGCACGTGGCCGACGTGTAAGACATCGAAGCAGCCATTCGTGAATGCGATCTTCTGGCCAAGCCGGCGCCGGGCTTCCAGTTCGGGCACCAGTTGAGTCGACGTGCGAATCTTGGCGAGGACGGCTTGCGGGTCGGCCGGCGACGGCGCGTGGAACAGGTCGTTAAGAATTTCTTCGCGAGTCACCGTGGCGACGCCGATCTTCTCGACCTCGAGCCCGCCGGCCACGTTCGCCAGGCGAATCGCGGACGCGTAGTCGGCCCCGGCTGCCAGGGCCAGGCCGAGGACGCTCATCACCATGTCGCCCGCGCCTGTAATGTCGTAGACCTGGCGGGCACGCGTCGGATAGATCGCTTCCGTGCCTTCGCGATGGGCGAGGGCCATGCCATCCTTGTCGAGCGTCACGATGCCCGCTTCGAGTCCGAGCGAGTCCCGGAGTTGTCGGGCGGCCGCCAGAGCTTCCGCGTGCGATTCGATCTCGCGGCCGGTCGCGAGGCCCGCTTCGAGTCGGTTCGGCGTCATCGACGAACAGCCGGCGTACTTCGAATAATCGCGACCCCGAACCGGGTCGGCGATCACGCGGACGCCGTGTCGTTTCGCGGACGATACGGCTGCCGCGAGAACGGCCGGGGTACAGACGCCCTTGTCGTAGTCGGACACCAACACGATGTCGGCTCGTTGCACGGCCGCGTCGATCGTCGAACAGAGCGCACGTTCAACTTCGCCCGCCACCGGGTCGCGCACTTCGAAATCGACGCGGAGCATTTGTTGCGGGTGTTTGTGCTGGGCCCGGCCGATATAGCGTTCCTTCACGGTCGTCGGCCGACCGGCGTCGATCGCAAGGCCGGTATGATCCACGCCGAGACCATCGAGGATTTGTCGAACGCGCACCCCATCGGCGTCCGAGCCCGTGACGCCGATCAGACTGACCTCGGCCTGAAGGGCCGCGAGCATCGTGGCGACACTACTCGCGCCGCCGAGCCGCTCTTCGCGCTTGTCGGCCCGAAGCAAGATGACCGGCGCTTCCTGGCTAATGCGTTCCGCGTCGCCCCAGACGTACCGGTCAAGCATCGCGTCGCCAACGACGAGGACGCGCGGCCGGCCGAGCCGCTGCACGAGTTCGATCAACTCCGCCGCCATGGGGCCTCCGAGATTCGCCGTCCCGGCCTGAAGCTCACGAAGAAGTGATATTGAACCCACGGACTCCGCGGGGCGGCCGGCGTTCGACTTATTTGGTTCGTATTCCGTATTCACGGAAGATTCGCCCAGCGAGTGCGTTCACCGGGGCAAGAAGGCCCGACGCGAGTGCGACGGGCGAAACAAAACCGAAATGACCAACTTGAGGAGACGAAAATGTTCCGAACGATCCGCAGCCTGTGTGCGACCGGCCTCCTGGCCTTCGCGGCCCTGACGAGCATCGACACGCCGAACGCCGAAGCGGGCGGTCGGGGCCGAAAGTATTACGGCAACTGGACTTACAACCCGATCCAGCGCTATCACCATCGGCCGTACTACTATCTGCCGACCGCGACCTCGACGACGTACAGCTATCACTATGTCGTCTACTACCCGACCCGGCCGCGCTATTACTACTACTACAACCCGGTGAGCCGCCAGTACTGGGGTCGCTACGACCTCGAAGCCAAAGGCTACTCGATGCTGGCCGAGAAGGATCGCAAGGAAAAACTGGACGACATCGCCGAGTCCGCGTTCCCGAAGGCCGGCAAAATGCCCGCGATCCCCGATGCCACCGACGACGTGACGATCGAAGCTCCGCCAAGCGACGCCCCGAAGGACGAGCCCAAAGACGGGGCGAAGAAGAAGTAAGGATCGCGAGGCCGACCGCGACTTGCGGTCGGCCTCTGTCGCGTCAGGATAAGGGCGTTCGCGTCTCCGTGAGGGGGTCCGCATCGGTGACATCGATTGTGTTTTTCTCCAGGAACCAATCGAGGTCGCCTTCGCCCAACAGAGAGTTCGCCAGCCCGTCGTGGCTCACGGTGGACGCGTTCAGGAGATAAGTCTTGTTGAGCCCCCTCGGGGCGGTGCCGAGTAGATGCTTGATCCGGAGCGCGTAGGCACCTGTGCGGCGTGTCCACTCGGCCGAAAGCAGATCCAGTGCGAGTTTGTCGCCATCGTGAATCGTCGTTCCGCCGATCAGGATGTCCTGGCCGGCCCCGCCACGAAGTGAATCCTGGCCCAGCCCGCCGATCAGGATGTCGCGCCCAACGCCGCCGAACAGTTGATCGGCCCCGGCACCGCCCAGCAACACGCCGCCCGCGGTGCCAGCGCGCAGAACATCGTTGCCCAGGCCGCCGGACAGCCAGGTC
>JANLUE010001500.1:0-7789 GCA_031363325.1 Gemmataceae bacterium | reverse complement strand
GATTGCAATCATCGCGATCTTGATCGGCCTCTTGCTGCCCGCGGTACAGAAGATCCGCGAGGCCGCCAACCGCATGAAGTGCTCCAACAACCTGAAGCAACTCGCACTGGGCTGCCACAACTTCGAATCGGCGACCGGCTTCTTCCCGGCCGGCGAGCTGACCACGTACGACCCGACCGGGCCGAACTGGAGCTGGATGACGGTCGTGATGCCGTACATCGAACAGGACAATTTCTACCGCGCGTCGGGCATCACGAACAAGCCGACGCCGACGTTGACGCAACTTCGCGATGTGGTCGCCAAGCCGATTTCGAACTTCTGGTGCCCGAGCGACCCGAAGTCGGACAAGGGGGCGCGCACGGACCCGAACAACTATAACCTCCGCGATCCAATCGTCGGCCAACTCGCGGCCGGCGTGTCAAACTATCGCGGCAACCTCGGCGCGAACTGGGGTGGGGCCGCACCGGGTGCGCCCGGCTGGTGGGGCAGCGAACCACGCTGGACCAACCCCGACTCGGCCGGTCGATACGACGGCTGTAGTTTCGGCGATGGCGTCGTCATGGGCACGCACGAACGCGTCCGCCTCGCCGACGTTTCGGACGGCACCAGTAACACGTTCATGCTCGGCGAGACAAAAGTCGGCTCGTGCTGCCTCGAAGGCTGGGCCCACACCGATAGCGCCGTCTCGACGTGCGCCATCGCCCCGAACGCCAAGCGCCTCGACGGCACGACCTACGACAATTCCGAATGGTGGAACACGTACTCGTTTAGCAGTTATCACCCCGGCGGGGTGATGTTTGCGATGACCGATGGGTCGGTCCGGTTCATTCCGGACACGATCGACCTGCGGACGTACCGTTCTCTGGCGACCCGCCAAGCGGGCGAAGTCGCGAACTTGCCGTAGTTGTTAGCCGCGAGGCGGAGGTTGGACGGAGCCGAGCGCGTCGCCCGAACGACGGGAATGTTAGAGCGCCCTTCAGGTCGGCGTAGCGGGTCAATGACTGTCGCCCAACACGAAATGGCGAACCGGCTGCGTAAGCTGCCGGGTCCCGTGCCGACTGGCGACAAACCCGACAGTCAAGTGCGCCATGTTCCTTTGAATCAAAAGGCATGGTCCTCGATCAGCAAGGGACCCGGCAGCTTACGCAGCCGGTTCGCCATTTCCTGTTGGGTGACGGTCATTGACCCGCTACGCCTACTTGGAAATCGCTCTAGTCTCGTCGCGCAAGCCGTGGACGCGCTCGGCTCCGTCCGACCTTCGCCTCGCGGCTAACGATTCACTCCATTGATCTCTTCGAAAGCACTCATCATGTCGAGCGCCGATCAAGTTCAAATTGAAAAAGCCCAAGCGATCGCCAACGAAGTCCTGGCACCGCACGCCGCCGATGTGGACGCCCAGGGTCGTTGGCCGGCCGAAGGGGTGGAGGCACTCGCCAAGTCGGGCTTGCTCGGCTTGACCGTGGCGACCGAATTCGGCGGCGCGGGCGCGAGCCCCACGACCTTCACCGAGTTGACCAGCATCCTCGCCGAACAGTGCGCCTCGACGGCGATGATCTATTTGATGCACGTGTGCGCCACGCAATTGGCTGCGCAGTCGCCCACGCTGTCGAATCGCGGCGAACTCCTCAAGCAGATCGCCGCCGGCCAGCACCTGAGCACGCTCGCGTTCAGCGAGAAAGGTTCGCGCAGCCATTTCTGGGCACCGGTCGGTCGAGTGACGGTCGAAGGCGAACGACATCGACTCTCGGCCGAGAAATCGTGGGTAACGAGTGCCGGCCACGCGGACAGTTACTTCGTCAGTTCGCGGAGCAGCAAGGCGGTCGAATCGACGGATAGCACGATCTACTACGTCCCAAAAGGCACGGCCGGGTTCACCACGAACGGCACCTTCAACGGCCTCGGCCTGCGCGGCAACGCCAGCGCCCCGATGCGGCTCGACGGCGTCGAAGTCCCGAGTTCGCACCGCGTCTCCGAGGATGGCGGCGGTTTCGCCTTGATGATGGGTGCGGTCTTGCCGTGGTTCCAGGTCGGCAGCGCGGCCGTGTCGATCGGCATCGCTCGGGCCGCGACCGAAGGAATTCGCCAGCACCTGTTGGCCTCGAAGCTCGAGCACCTCGGCCAGTCGCTGGCGAGCCTATTGAACCTGCGCGCCCGCCTAGCGCGAATGAAGATCGGCGTCGATACGACGCGAGCGTTCCTGACCGAGGTATGCCACCGCATGGAGACGGGTAGCCCCGATGTGATGTTGGGGTTACTTGAATTAAAGGCAGTCGCCGGCGAGATGGCACTCGAGGTAACCGACCTCGCGCTGCGAACCGGCGGTGGGGCTTGTTTCAGTAAGCATCTCTCGGTCGAGCGCAACTTCCGCGACGCCCGCGCGAGTGCCGTCATGGCCCCGACGACCGACGTGCTCCACGATTTCATCGGCAAGATTCTGCTGGATATGCCCCTTTTGTAAGGTGAACGAAATGCAAGAACCCATCATCATTGGGGCGGTTGCGTATAGCCCGAACGTCGTGCCGATCTGGGAAGGCATGCGCGACTACTTTCGCACGTGCGGCCCGGAGATCGATTACGTTCTATTCTCGAATTACGACAGCCAAATCAGGGCCCTACTCGCGGGCCAGATTCACATCGGTTGGAACACGAACCTGGCCTGGGCGAAGGCGCACGTTCGCACCGATGGAACGTGTCGTATCCTGGCGATGCGCGATTCCGATGTCGGCTTCACGACCGTGTTGGCCACGCGTGTCGGCAGTGGCATTCATTCGCCGGCCGATCTGAAAGGGAAGCGCGTCGCGATCGGCTCGGCGGACTCGGCCCAGGCCGCGATCCTGCCGCTTCAATACCTGCGCCAGGCGGGCGTTGAACCCGACCGCGACTGCACGATGATTCGCTTCGACCTGGATGTCGGCAAGCACGGCGACACCGGCACGAGTGAACTCGAAGTATTGCGTGCCCTGCGCGAGGGCCAGGCCGACGCCGGTTTCCTGGGCCATCTCACGTGGGAGATTCAACTCGCCAAGAAGAACATCGATCCCGCCGAACTTCAACTCGTCTGGAAGTCCCCCGGTTATTGCCATTGCAATTTCACCGTACTCTCTCGCTTCCCCGAGGAACTCGGTCGACGCTGGACGGACGCACTCCTGGCGATGAAGTTCGAAGACCCGTGCTGGCGGCCGCTCATGGAAATGGAAGGTCTACGCCGCTGGATCCCGCCCGACGCCGAGACCTTGAACGGCTACCGCGTGCTGCTCGACGCCGTCGAGCAACAGGGGCTAGCGCGGAAGTGGACCGTCTAAAGCACATTGACAATGTCACTTCGTCGTAACGCGGGCTTGCGTCCGTGGCGCGGTTCGGGCATGTTACTTCCATTCCCGCCCTGGTAACCCGACATGCGAACCGCCCTCCTCATCACCGCGCTCTTCGTTCCGACGTTCGCGAACGCGGAACCTGGCGATCAACCGACTGAGATCGATCGGCTCGTCAAGAAACTTGGAGCCGACGCGTTCCGCGAGCGCGAGGCGGCCGCCAAGAAGTTGCGCGAGATCGGCGAGCCGGCCCTGGACGCGCTGGCGATCGCCGCCAAAGGGGCCGACCCGGAAGTCGCCGGCCGAGCCGAAAAGTTGATTCCGCTCATCGAGAAAGAGATCAAGTGGGAGGCCCGCCAGTTCGTCGGCCACAACGACCAAATCCTCTCCGTCGCCTTCGACAAGGACGGCAAGCGTTGCGCGTCGGGCGGGGCCGACAAGATCATCCGCGTCTGGGACGTGGCGACCGGAAAGGAATTGCTCAAGCTCGCGGGACACAAGGACATCGTCTTCAGCGTCTCCTTCGCGCCGGACGGCAAGCATCTGCTCAGCTCGAGCGGCGGCGATCGGCCGAATGGCAAATGGAATGAAGGCGTGGACTACTCCGTTCGACTCTGGGACCTGGCGACGGGCAAGGAAGTCCGCCAATTCGGCACGCACAAAGACTGGGTGCTCTGTTCGGCGTTTTCTCCGGATGGCAAGCTCATCGCGAGCGGCACGCGCAACAAGGACACGACTGCCCGACTCTGGGACGTGGCCACGGGCAAGGAAATTCGCCAGTTCGTTGGCCACGAATCGGGCGTGCGAGCCATCGCGTTCTCGCCCGATGGCAACACACTGGCGACCGCGAGCTACGACCTGAGCGTGCGCCTCTGGGACGTTGCCACTGGCAAGCAACTGAAAATCATCCGGGGCCACCAGGGCTGGATCGACCGCGTATCGTTCGCCCCGAACGGGAAATCGCTTCTCACGTCAAGTCGCGACGCGTCGATCCACCTCTGGAACGTCGAAGACGGCCGGCCGATTTTCAAGATCGTTGGCCACACCGACCACGTCTTGAACGCCCAGTTTCTGCCGGACGGTGCCCGATTCGTCTCCACGAGTGGCGACCGCACCCTACGGCTATGGAGCGCGAAGACGGGCGTGATGCTGCGGAGATTCGAAGGCCACACCGGCGCGATCGATGCCCTGGCCGTCTCGCCCGATGGCAAGTTCGCCCTGACCGGCAGCCACGACCATACCGTCCGCTTGTGGAAAATGCCGAGATAGCATGACTCTACTTCTTCGCTTCGACCACGAACTCGACCGCCTGGCTGATTGGCTTCATCTTGTTGGGGGCCGTCATCTGGTAGGCGACGCGCAGCGTGTGCTTGCCGGGCTTCAGCACCAATGGGATCGATTCGTGTTTGACCGTCCCGTCGGGCTCGACGGTTCGGCGGGCGTGTTGCCACAATCGATCCGTCTTGACCGTCACCCAGTCGTCGAGTGATTCCGAAGGCTTGATCGTCTTGAGGGCGGCCACGTAGCCGATCGGGCCGGTGAACTTGTACTTCAAGCCGTCGAGTTCGACGTCGCAGTCGTAGGGCACCGGCGCTTCCGTGAAGTCTTTGTCGCCGCGATTGCTCACGTCGAGCGCGAACGAAAGTGCATCCCCTTCGACGAACTTCTTCGGCAACCGCAGGCGGAGTCGAATGTTCTCGGCCGGCGGGCCCCAATCGGATGGGCCGACTTCGAAGGTCAGCTCCTGGCTCCGAACCGATTCGCGTTCGCTGATCGGATAGATGGTCTGCAGCGTGTGCTTGCCGGCCAGCAATTGAATCGGCTTGGGCTCGCCATCGCGAGCCGGCGTCGCCTCGTGCCAACCCTTGTCTGTCGTGATGTTGAAAAGTGGCGTTCGCTCTTCCTTCCCCTCCAGTCGAATTGGCGGAGTGAGTGAATCGCGAATGGCGCTCCGCGGATGGCGGTACTTCACGCCATCGAGCTGGATGACGCAGTCGTACCGATCCGCATCAAGGCCCATGAATTTCTTGTCGGTCGTGTTTCGCAAGTCGAATTGGATCGCCAGCGAGTCCCCCTCGGCGAATCGGTCGCGGGCCAATCGAACGCGGGCCTGGATGCCATCGATGGCCGTGCCCCAGTTCGACTCGGCCGGTCCGACCTTCTTGACGGGGACGGCCGGCTCAACGTTGAAAGTCAACTCCTGACTCCGCACCGATTCCGTTTTGCCGACTGGGTACGCGATCTGCAACGTGTGCTTGCCGGCTTTCAACTCCAACGGCTTGCCATCGCAGGTCCAGTCCTTGTCGGTCGTCACGCTCACGAACGGCGAGCGTTCCTCGCGGCCTTGCAGATAAATCAGCGGCGAGGGTGAACTGGTCGCGCGCGGCGCGCTGACCCCATACCACTTGCCGTCCAGGATGATCGAACAGTTCTCGGGGTCCTTGACACCGCCGCGAAACTCCTTGGCCGTCCCGTTCCGCAGGTCGAAGTCGAACGCGAGCGAATCGCCTTCGGCATAGCGATCGCGCGCCAACCGCACCCGACCCTGGAGCCCGGCGACGGCCTGGCCCCATTCCTCGACCGGGCCGATTGTCAACTTGACCTCGTTCGAGGTTAGTGAGCCGGCCCAGTCGCGAATCTTCGACTTCGGCTGCACGTATCGGCACCGAATCGTACAGCGGCCCACGGCGAGAAACAGGTTCTTCGGCTTCGCGCCGGCGATCGGTGGGAACGGCGGCGACCATTGATCGAGACGGACGACGTGCGTGTAGCTCGCGCCGGGCTTGAGCTTCGCAAGCGCGATCTGGTCCTCGCGTTTGATCGCCCCCTCGAGCTTCCAGGCCGTGAACTTCGTTCCGTCGGGCGCCGTCACCTCGAATTCCGTGTTCGGCCAGTAGTCGTAAATGTTGAACCGATGTTGATCGAGGCTTCGTTCGCGTTCGCCGATATTCTGAATCGTCACTTCGACGAAGACCGGCTGGCGGGGTTCGACGCGGTCCTCGCGAAGTCGCAGACCCATCCGCAGGCCGTCCTGAACTTCACCCCAGACCGTCGGCGCGACGGTCTTTCGAATGGACTCGACCGTCGCGTCCGAATGTTCGACGTACCAGGTTGTGCCGGCCAGTTTTTGAACGTCGGGCACCGGTTGGTTTTCGTCGGCCTGCAGAAACACGATCCACTTCTTCTTGGGATCGTCGGCCGGCAGCAAGCGAAGATCGAGCACGCCGAGCAAGTTTGCAAGCGGGCCTTTGAGAACTTCGATCGGAGTCGAAAGAAGCGTATCCTTCGTCGGCGACGCCACAACCCAGACGCGGTCGGCCCGGCGCGCGAGCGACTCGGCCACGGGGAGGGCGGGCGTCACTTCGAATTTCACCGTCTGCGTCGTTGGGCCGACCATGTCGATCAGGGGGTACTTCACGCGAACCGTGTGCGTACCGGCCCGCAGCGCGAACACTTCCAGTTTCTTCCACCGATCTAACTCTTCGCCCTCGAGCCCACGCAGGTCGGCCCGCCAGGTCTCGTCGATCGACGCCACCACGAAGTCGGCGACCGTTTCATCGGGCCACATCGATTTGCGGTCGGGACGCAACTTGATGAAGCCATTGCAGCGATAGCGCACGTCGTCGAGTTCGACTTCGCAGTACGACGGAAAGGTGTCGAGAACCCACTCCGTCTTGCCGATGTTCTTCAAGTCAACGGCGAACGTGAGCGGCTCGCCGGCCTGAAACTTCGACTTGGCCAACCGCAATCGGGCGCGGACGTCGAGCGTCGCGTCGCCCCATTCGGGTTCCGGGGCCTTGGGCTTTTCCGCTTTGACCTCGGGGGCGATTTCTTTGGCCGGCACTTCCGAAGGTTTCGCGGGCGGGTCGGACTTGGCTGGCTGACCGCCCGGCAAGGCCGCGAGCGACAGGCCCATGGCGAGGGCCAATGCGCCCCCGAGCCACTTGTACATCGAACTCGCGAGGAACCCCTCGGCCAGCACTCGGATCCCATTCGGTGCCGTGCCCGTCGCGGTGCGAACGGTGGCCTGGATCAACGAATCGCCAATCGCCGATGTGTCGGCGGCGGAGACGGCGAGCAACGCGGCCGACAGTT
Organism: Gemmataceae bacterium; assembly: GCA_031363325.1. GTDB lineage: Bacteria > Planctomycetota > Planctomycetia > Gemmatales > Gemmataceae > SIAJ01. The sequence continues at coordinate 383 of JANLUE010001500.1, read as the reverse complement.
CCACGCCGCGCCGGGCCAATCGGACCCGCAGTCGCTCGCGGCCATCTTCGAGCCGGCCCCGCAAGGTGCTCAGCTTCCAGCCGAGTTGCGTGGCCGCCTCGTCGCGCGTCTTGCCTTCGAAGTAGCACAGCAAGATCGCCGAGCGCTGTCGATCGGGCAACCGGTGGACTTCCTCGTCGAGGATTCGGCGTACTTCGCGCCAGCTCACGTCGTCGGCTTCGCGTGCGATATCGGGCGCGGTGCTTGTTCGCGGCAAGCGCGCGAGTTGATTCTTGAGTTTGGTCGAAACGCGGAAGGCCACGCCATGCAACCATGACCCGACCGAAGCGGCTTCGCGCACCTGGCTCACCGCTTGTGCGCGGGCCGCAGCCTCAGGGTTGCCG
>JANLUE010001499.1:0-10111 GCA_031363325.1 Gemmataceae bacterium | reverse complement strand
GGCAGAATCGGAGTTCCGCCGCCACGCACTGGGATCGGCCGTTCCTGGAATCGCCCAGGCCTCATTTGCTAAGATTCCCCTCTCGTCTCCCAGTCCATCAGGTCCGCTCACCATGCCGTACCGATTCGTTCGCTTTGCGATCGCGCTCGCACTTTCGTCCGCCATCGCGTTCCTGGCGCTTCGCCCCGAACGCGACACTTCGGCCGGGCCGGCCGAGGCGAAGCGCGTGGCCTGGACCACGTCGAAGATCACTGGTAGCCCCGAGCCGCCTCATCCGTATCGGCTCGTGTCGGCGTTCCCCAAGTTGAAGTTCGTCAATCCGCTGCACATGGAGCACATGCCCGGCAGCGATCGGTTCTTCGTGCTCGAACACGCGGGCAAGATTTTCTCGTTCCCGAATCGACCGGACGTATCCAAAGCCGACCTCGCCATAGATTTCGCGAAGGACTTGACGAGTTGGAAGCCGGGTGGCGAAATTGAAAAGCTCGATGCGGTGTATGGCTTGACGTTCCATCCGAAGTTCGCCGAGAATCGGTACTGCTACATCAGCTACGTGCTGAAAGGCGTAGGCAAGACCGAATTGGCCGAAGGTAGTCGAGTCTCGCGATTTACGGTCACGAACACGGACCCACCGAGGATCGACCCGGCGAGCGAGAAGCTCGTACTGACATTCCTGGCTGGCGGGCACAATGGGGCTTGCCTCGCCTTTGGGCACGATGGTTGTCTCTACATTTCGACCGGCGATGCTCGCTCGCCGAACCCGCCGGACCCTCTCAACACCGGCCAGGATTGCAGCGATCTGCTCTCGAGCATCCTGCGCGTCGACATCGATCACGCCGAGAAGGGCCAGGGATACGCGATCCCGAAGGACAATCCGTTCGTCGGCCTGGCCGGCGTGCGACCCGAGATCTGGTCGTTCGGCTTCCGCAATCCGTGGAAGATGAGCTTCGACCGCAAGACGGGCGACCTGTGGGTCGGCGACGTTGGCTGGGAACTGTACGAGATGGTTTACCGCATCCAGAAGGGCGGCAACTACGGCTGGTCGGTGAAGGAAGGCCCGCAGTGGATCAAGCCCGAATCGAAGCTCGGCCCGACGCCGATCCTGCCGCCGCAGATTGCGTTTCCACATACCGAGGCCGCGAGCATCACGGGCGGGTTTGTCTACCGGGGAAACAAATTCAAGGATCTGGTCGGGGCGTATGTGTGCGGCGACTGGATGTCGCGCAAATATTGGGCCGCCCGATTCGATGGCGACAAGCTGACCACGCTCACGGAGCTCGCCCAGGGGATGCCGAAGGTCGTGTCGTTCGCCCAGGACGCGGCCGGCGAGTTGTTCATCGTCGATTACAACGAGACGGGCGGCATCTATGCGTTCGAGCCGAACCCTGATGCGAACAAACCGCGGCCGCCGTTCCCGACGCGAATCAGCGAAACGGGCCTGTTCGCCGACACGGCGAAAGTAGTCCCCGCCCCCGGCGTTTACCCATACGAGATCGTGGCCGAGCCATGGCTCGACCACGCGACGGCCGAGCGCCACGTCGGCCTGCCCGCCTCAACGGCCGCGACATTCTACCAGTCGTTGCAAAAGGTGCCCGACACCGAATGGTTCAACAGCCGCGTGTTTTTCCCGAAGGATGGCGTCTTGGCCCGCACGATTTCGATCGAACTCGAGCGCGGCAACGCGGCCAGCCGCAAGCGGCTCGAAACGCAGATCATGCACTTCAACGGTCGAGAGTTTTTCGGCTACACGTACAAGTGGAACGAGGCCGGCACCGACGCGACTCTGGTTCCCGGCGCCGGCGAAGACATGGAACTGACCGTCAAGGACGATCAGGCCCCCGGGGGCGTTCGCAAGCAGACGTGGCATTTCCCGAGTCGGACCGAATGTCGGCAGTGCCATAATCCGTGGGCCGGCGAGGTACTCGGCTTCACCGAATCGCAACTGCGAATGGGCGGCAACAAATCGGGAGGCGTTGATGGGTTCGCCCGACTCGTCGATTTGGGGCTGATCGTTCGCGGCAAGGAGCCGAAGCCCGGCGACGACCGGCCCGGCACGCTCGTGAACCCGCACGACGCGTCGGCCAGTATCGACGCGCGGGGACGCTCCTACCTGCACGCGAACTGCGCTCATTGCCATCAGTTCGGGGCGGGCGGGTCGGTTCGACTCGTACTGCCGATCGAAACGACGCTCGATGGCACGCAGGCGATTAACGCCTTGCCAATGCAGGGCACCTTCGGCATCCCCGATTGCAAGATCATCGCCCCCGGCGATCCGGCCCGATCGGTCCTCTACTACCGAATGGCGAAGCAGGGCCGCGGGCGGATGCCGCACATCGGTTCGGAACTCGTTGATGAGGCGGGGGTCAAATTGATCCGCGACTGGATTCGCCAGATTCCGCCACGAACGGCCGAGACCGCCCTACTCGAAACTTGTTGCCGAACCGACGCGAAGCCGAACGAACGCCAGGACGCGCTCGCCAAGTTGCTCGCGACCCCGGCCGGTGCCTTGCTCGTGCAAGAAGCGTGGGACGCGCATCGATTGCCCGAGTCCGCGAAGGCCGACGTGCTCGCGGCCGCGATCAAGACCGAGGCACCCATCCGCGACCTGTTCGAACGCTATGTGCCCGACGCCCAGAAAACGAAACGGCTCGGCACGATCATTCGACCCGAAGGCCTGCTCGCCGTGAAGGGCGACATATCACGTGGCAAGGACGTGTTCTTCAACAAGACGACGGGTCTGCAATGCGCGACCTGTCACAAGGTCGCCGGTCAGGGCGGCGAGATCGGGCCCGACCTGTCGCAAATTGGCAAGAAGCTGACCAAGCGGCAGATTCTCGAAAGCATCCTCGATCCATCGAAAGACATTGATGCGAAGTACGCAGCTTATTCGATCGAGACCGACGACGGCCGCAAACTCACCGGCCTGATCGTCGCCCGCGACGACATGTCCCTGACGATCCGCGACGCGCAGGGCAAAGACGCGAAAATCCCCCTGACCCAGGTGGCGAGCCAAGTCCCCTCGAAGAAATCGCTGATGCCGGACCAACTGCTCCGCGACGTGACGGCCGAACAGGCGGCGGACTTGCTGGCGTATTTGGAGAGATTGAAGTGAGACACTTCAATCAAACGAGAACGTTTCGCCACCACGTGGCGTCACAGCGGCCCAGAACACAGTTGCCTCAACAGTTGGCTTGATGAACCGAACGCTGCCATCGGCCATCGCGACTTGTAGGCCGCGATTCGTCAGGGCGTTTGGCAGGCGCGGGTCGCACGAGTTCCGATCTGGCCGAACTTGAAATGTACGGCCATCACTCGAATTGCTTGTAGGGGGATTGCCCGATGTGATTGGATAGAGGTCGTCACCTTTTATGAGCCATTGACCAACCGTCAGTCCGTCGGCAAATGTCGGACGCTGAACGTGCGGATTGATCGTCACGCCATCGGGCATGAATCGAGGATCGGCCGACGCGGAAAGATATGAACGTACCAATCCTCTACATTCCAGATAGATCTCGGCGAATCCGATCGTGTTTGATGATCCGTCCTGGAGTAATCCCGAAAATCGACCTCGCTCCATGGGGTCATAGAGGCACGCGTTGACAACGAAGCTCACTGCTTGAGTACTAATCCCAATCGTCGTGTAGGCCTCCGCATCAACCGGGCTGATAAAGGCTTGTACTCTTTGAGATGGGGCGGGCGTAACGAAGTGGTTATTTACGAGCACCTCATAGAGGGGTTGTTGTTCGATGTATGGAAGCAGCTGGATATGGGTCGAAAGCGGGTTTCGCGGGCGGATGAAGTTTTCCATCCATGGCAACTGTTCGCCGTTCTCAGATGTGTAGGCGAGTGATGCGAGAGCCACATTCTTCAGTTGGTTCTCGCTCCGGACGATTAGGGCGGACTCGCGCACCTTGATGACGGCTGGAATCAGGAGCCCAATCAACAGGGCCACGATGCCAACGACTACCAAGAGTTCGATGAGAGTTACTGCTCTTCGCATGCTAGCCTCCGTGCAGAAGTTAGTGGACACGCCAAAATCGCGATATGCGAATTTGGCATGTCCGAATCGATCCGGACGGACTTCTCTCCGAATCGCGCGAACGTCGCTAGGGCACGGGCGCGCCCACAAGCGAGCCGGTCTTTATATGGTTACCGTTCTTGTCATAAAGTTTCGCGACGATGTCCACCTTTCGTCCCGGAGGAATCGGAAAATAGTTGTGTTTCCAGTCCAGCGAACCGCGCCCGGTAGACGTGATGTCCGCATTGGTGGGTCCATTGGGACCGCTTACGATGTTTCCCGCCGCGTCTTTTTCCCAAACCGTGTATTGCACTGTACACGGGCCAACTGCAGGATCGAACGTCGCTTGCCCCTTCGGAAAGATTTTGTAGGTGATGGCGGGTGGTCCGGTCAAGCCAATGGTTCCGAGGTCAGTGCTCACGTTGATCAGCGGGTCCACGGCCAAAGCCGGAACCGCAAAGAGGACGAATGTAGCAGCGGCCAGTGCGAATTTCATGAGCCTACTCCTTGGTGTGGTTTGTGGGTCGCACGACCCAGATGGAAGGCTACAATGGGGGGGGGGCGCTTCTGTCAAGAGGTACTTTGGTGAATCGCGAACACGAACAACCAGCGACGGTCTATTTCGAGGGCCTGTGCCCGCTAGTTTTCGGGAGTTCGAGCACCATCACCGAAAGGCGTACGTCGTTGAGGTGGACCGCGTGCCCGAGGCGAGGCATCGGGTGCTGGCCCGGTTCGGCAACGGGTTTCTGGAGGCCCCGAGCCAGTTCGTCCAACGCATGGACCCCGATTTTCTGGATGTGGTCGATTACTTCGTCCAGCAAGTCGAACGGTTCCGCAAGACCTTGACGCCCCTGGAGGCCCTATTCATGAGCGAGCAAATGAATCGAACCGTCGAAGAAGTCGAGAAAGCGATCCTGGAGCGAATGTCCGTGGATAAGCGCTTGCGGGGCCTAAACGCCGAGGAACGCGTGCGTGGCCTCAACGCCGAGGAACGCGTACGTGGCCTGAACGCCGAGGAACGTGTGCGTGGACTCAACGCCGAGGAACTGCTTCGAGTCCTTGGGGCCGATGAAATTGAGCGGATGCGTCAGTTGCTGAACACTCGGCAATCCGATCGTTCGACGCCAGGCGATCGCCAATAATTCGATTGAGAGAAGTCACCGCCTTGGGAGGCCGACTGCGAGACGCTGATTACTTCGTCCAGCAAGTCGAACGGTTCCGCAAGATATTGACGCCCCTGGAGGCCCTATTCATGAGCTAGCAAATGATCCGAACCGTCGAAGAAGTCGAGAAAGCGATCCTGGAGCGAATGTCCGTGGAGAAGCGCTTGCGGGGCCTAAACGCCGAGGAACGCGTGCGTGGCCTCAACGCCGAGGAACGTGTACGCGGCCTCGACGCCGAGGAGCGACTCCGTGAACTCAGTCCAGCGGAAATGGAACGGATGCGTCAGTTGCTGGACGAGCGAATGGCGAAGCGATCGGTTTGCCGCCCGGCCAATGGAGGAGAACAGTGAGTTCCCCGACCGTCTACTTCGATGGCTTGTGCCCGCTGTGTTCGCGCGAGATCGAGCACTATCGTCGCCGGGTGCCGGCCGGGTCGATGGAGTTCGTCGATATCGCCGATCCGACGTTCGACCCGGTCGCGCATGGTGTCGATCCGGTGCGCGTGAACCAACACATGCACGCGAAAGTCGATGGGAAACTGTTCGTCGGCGTCGATGCGTTTCGAGCGATCTGGGCGATCATACCCGGCTTCCGCTGGCTGCGCCGCCTGACCGGCTTGCCGCTCGTGTATCCGGCGACGAAGGTGCTGTATTCTCTGTTCGCCCGCGTTCGCCCGTGGCTGCCAAAGCGCAAGTCGCCGTGCGCGAATGGACGCTGCCGGATTTGAATGACAACCTCCGAGGTTGGACCGAGTAGAAAGCGTCGTCGACCTCGCCCTGCTCGAGAGGCCATTCGGACTTTAGGTCGTAGACCCTCGAGGCCGCCCCGTTCCACGCTTCTCGGCGCCGAATGGCGTGGCCAATCGATTGCTCCCGCCCGAACGGCCCATACGCTAATCGCACACCCCACCCAATGGAGTCTCTCCCCATGTCGAACGAGTTTACGCGCCGCGATTTCGTGGCCGCGAGTGCGACGGCCGCCGGGGCCCTCGCGTTCAACGCCGGCCTGTTCGCCGATAGCAAGCACACCATGAAGGTCGGCCTGATCGGTTGCGGCGGCCGTGGAACCGGCGCACTTCGCAACGTCATCGACGCCGATTCGGACGTTGAAATCACCGCGCTCTGCGACGTGTTCGAAGAGCGCGCCACGGGCACGCTCGACAACCTCAAGAAGAACAAGCGGTTCGCCGAGCGCATCAAGGCCACGCCCGAGTCGTGCTACTCGGGCCTCGACGGGTACAAGAAACTCGTCAACGACCCCAACGTCAACTACGTGGTTCTGGCCACGCCGCCGGGCTTCCGGCCGTATCACCTCGCGGCCGCCATCGAAGCGGGCAAGCACATCTTCGTCGAGAAGCCGGTCGCCGTCGACGTGACCGGCGTCCTGTTGTGCCAGGACCTCGTGAAGAAGTCGAAGGAGAAGAAGCTCAAGATCGCGGCCGGCACGCAGCGCCGGCATCAGGCCGCCTATCTCGAAATCATGAAGCAGGTTCACGACGGCCTGATCGGCGACCTCACGTCGGCCCGGGCCTATTGGAACGGTAGCGGCATCTGGTTCAACCCCCGCAAGGCCGGCATGAGCGACTCGCGTTACCAACTCTACAACTGGTACCACTTCCTGTGGTTGTGCGGCGACCACATCTGCGAGCAGCACATCCATAACCTGGACGTGATGAACTGGGCGTTCAAGGCGCACCCGATTCGCGCGACCGGCATGGGCGGGCGGAGCAACCGGAAAGTCGGCGAACCGGCCGAGGTCGGCCACATCTTCGATCACTTCGCCATCGAGTACGAATACCCGAACGGTGCGATCGTGCAGAGCTATTGCCGACAGATTCCAGGCACGACCGAGAGCGTGTCCGAGGCCCTCGTGGGCACCAAGGGCCGCATCACGACGCACAACGGCTACTACCTGAACGGCAAGCCGTTCCTCAAGGCCGATGGTGACACCGATCCGTACGTGCAGGAACACATCGACTTGATCCGAGCCATTCGCGAAGGGACCGAGTTGAACGAACTCGAGAACGTGACCAACAGCACGATGACGGCCGTCCTCGGCCGCATGTCGACGTACTCCGGCAAATCGATCTCGTGGAACGACGCGTTGACGAAGCCGGAATGGCGTGAGAACTCGATGCCGAAAGACCTGAAGCTCGACCAGGACCTGCCGGTCGACCCGATCCCGGTCGTCGGCCAGTGGAAGCCGCGCGTGGGGTGAGATGAGGGGCGGACGATGTTTCTGCTCGCCGATGTCCGACCGATCACGATCGTCACCTGGCTATTGGGATCGCTCTTCGCGATCCTGATCGCCAGCTTGATCCATGGGTTTGTGTTGATGTTGTCGAGTGTGATCGCTCGATTGCCATCGCTCAGCCTGGAACGATCCTTTGGGACGACGATGCTGTGCAACCTCGTCCTCTACGGATTTCTGGCGGCGATCATTCTCGCTTTTTTTCTCGGCAATCAAGGCGACGATCCGCGGGCGAGTCGGCTGGAAATCCGATTCCTGCTCGCTCCGTCGCATCTCATTCTGCTTTTGGTTGCCTCCGTCCTCGGTCACGCCACGATCTTCTCGATTCGTCTCGTCGCGGCGAACGAACCCCCACTCCGATTCGGTCGAGCGGCGTGCGTGGCCGTGATCTATGTGGGGCTTTCGTCGATCGTTACGGCGCTTGGCGTGACCGTCTATTCCGTTGCGACATCGCCGCCGCCGGTTCCGAAAGAGCCGCAACACTGGAACGGAACTCGGTTAGAATGACGGCGGCCCTCTGGAGTCAACCATGTCACTGCTCATTGTCGACGATCAAATGACGGCGCGGTTGGATAACGCCAACGCTCCATTGGAAGTTTGCTCCCGCGACGGTCGGCGACTGGGCTATTTCACGCCGGCCAAACCCGCCAAACGTCGGTTTGAACCGGACATTACCGAAGAAGAGGCTGTTCGACGACTCCACGACACGTCTGGGCCGCAGTACACGCCTGACCAGGTCGTGGCGCGCTTGCGGGAGTTGCGATGTTCACGGTGATATGGCGTCACATGGCGCTCGAGAGCTTAGCCGATCTCGTCGTCCAAGCCAATCTTGAAATGCAGGATACGATCGAGCGGCAGGTCGTTGCGTTGAATCGCCGACTTGCCGACGATCCCCTCGATACTGGAGAATCTCGGACCGGAGGTTTTCGGATCGCCTTCGCGGACCCGATCGGAATTCTCTTTCATGTCGATGAATCGAATCAGGTTGTGATCGTTGTGAGTTGTTGGGCTTACTAACGGGCCAGCTTTTTGGGCTGCTGGCCTTTCGACAAGTACAAGGTTCGGCGTAAATGCGCTTTGTCCGAACAGGACACTTTCGAGCTATTGGCCGGTTTAACGGCACCTTCCCGGAATGACAAGTACTCAACCCGATGCTTGCATCATCGACACTTTCGATCGAAATGCACGAGTGATTCAGGACGGGCAAGGTTCGGGAGGAACGACCTCTCGTACATTGATTCCACCTCTTGGTACACCGCAAACTGATTCCGCCGACAAAGCGTCTGCCCGGCCGCGAATGCGGAAGAGATCACCCCATGAGTCGCTTCTCGATCGCTCTCGTCTGCTCGCTCGCCGTCGGCGACGCGTTGGGCCAGGAGTCGCCCAGGCCGTGGCCGGAGCTTCTCAAGCGCGAGGTCTCGCGGGAGAGCGCCGAGTACCTGAAGAAGCTGCTGAAAGGAACTCCGTTCGGAACCAACGAGTTCAACTTGAAGTCGTTGCGCGATGGAATGGGGTCGCGGCGCGAGCCGACGATCAAGGATGTCAAGCTCCTCAAGGTGAAGGTCGGCGACGTGCCCTGCGAATGGGTCATCGCGCCCGGGGCCGACCCAGACGTGCGGCTCCTGTACATTCACGGCGGCGGCTTCGTCTCGGGGTCGGGCGGGTTCTACCTCGCACAAGCCGCCCACATCTCGGCGGCGGCCAAGTGCGCCGTGCTCCTGCCCGACTACCGTTTGGCCCCCGAGCATCCCTTCCCGGCCGGGCTCGACGATTGCGTTCTGGCGCACAAGTGGCTGCTCGACAACGGGCCGACCGGGCCCAAGTCGGCGCGAGCGACCTTCGTGGCCGGCGATTCGGCCGGCGGCCATTTGACCCTGGCGACCCTGCTCGCCTTGCGCGATCGCAAAATGACGCTGCCGGCCGGCGGAATCGCCATTTCGCCCGTGACCGACCTAACGCTCGCGAGCGAGTCGTTGCGAACGGTCCACGATCCGATCATCAGTGCCAAGACGATGCCCGTGTTCCGGGACCACTACCTGGGCAAGGCCGACCCACGCAATCCGCTGGCCTCGCCCGTCTTCGGCGACTACCGGGGTTTGCCGCCCTTGTTAATTCAGGTGGGCGAACACGAGATGCTCCGCGACGATAGCTTCCGTGTCGCGAAGAAGGCTCGAGCGGACGGCGCGGCGGTCACGCTCGAGGCCTGGCCCGGCATGTTCCACGTGTTCCAATCGCACGAGCCATTGCTGCCGGAAGCCCGCGAGGCTATCGCGCACATCGCCGAGTTCATTCAGGCGGGCTTGCTCGTGAAACGCAACATCCCCTATGGCGAACACGAGCGCCAAGTGCTCGACGTGTACTCGCCGCCCGGTGCCAAGGACCTGCCGGTCGTGTTCTGGATTCACGGCGGCGGCTGGCAAACGGGCGACAAGTCGGACGTGCAGATCAAGCCGCGGGTCTTCATGGCGAAGGGCATTGTTTTCGTTTCAACCAACTATCGATTGCTGCCGAGCGTCGACATGGCGACCATCGTGCGGGATGTCGCCAAGTCCGTTCGCTGGACCCACGATCATATCGCCGAACACGGCGGCGACCCAAAGCGACTCCTGATCATGGGCCACTCGGCCGGTGCACAACTCGCCGCGTTGATCTGCACGGACGATCGCTATTTGAAGGCCGA
>JANLUE010001495.1:0-5081 GCA_031363325.1 Gemmataceae bacterium | reverse complement strand
CTCCGCGAGCTCGGCCACCGTGTGCCGGAGCTCGGCCACCTCACCTTCCAGCCGGCGCAACCGATCGTCGAGTTCGGTCGACTCGGTCTCCGGGTCCTCGAGTGTGGCGGTGCTCATGGCCCCTTCCTGCGGCAGTGGGCGGTGGGCGGCGGCGAATTCAACTCGCCTCTATTCTATTGTTCGTTCACTGGGGCCGACCATCGAGCTGAAAACGCATCGAGCCCGCCCAAGTTGGGCGGGCTCGACTCGTGGCACAGGTTTTCAACCTGTGCGGAACGGTTAGGCGCATCGAACAGGTTGGAAACCTGAAACCTGTTCTACGGGACCGCGTCCAAATATCCCGGCAGGTCGGGAAGCGTGCCACGCGGCGGCTCGATGGACGCGCCGGACTGGAAGGTGCGGGTCCGCGAGGCGTCGTCGGCCTGGCGAGAAAGTGTTGGGTCGTTGGGCGTCATGGGCAGCGCCAGTGAAACTCGGATTCGCGACGTGAGTTTAGCCGATTCGAAATCGACGGGGAAGAGCCCGGTCCGCGAAACTCACCGAACGTCGGGCGTGGCGATTACAATAGCCCCATGAGTCCGGTCCTCGATCGCGAAGAGTACATCGAGCAGGCGTACTTCTTCCGCACGTTTCGCGAGCGCATGGCCGAGAACGTGCCGGCCCAGGAACTGCTGGCCACGCTCGACCAGGAAATCCTGTCCACGACCCGCCTGCCGATGGCCGTCCAGTTCCTGGCGACGGAGATCAAACATAGCGGCCTGCTCGCCACCGGGTTCGCGCGCCTCAACCATTACTTCACGCCGTTCCAGACGTTCGTCGTGCAACAGGCCGAGGACGAGGCGCGGAAGATGGCCATGTCCACGGCCTTTCTCGTGCTCGAACGCGAAGCGACCTATCGGGCCGGCACGCCGACGCGCCAAGGGTTGTTCGTCTATCAGTTCGAAACGCTGTGCCGCAACCGGTTGGCCTACATGAACGGGATCGAGTCGATGGCCGGCGACTCGTTCTACGACGCGGACTGGCGGGGCTATCTCGAGACGGTTCGCCGACAGGTCGGCGCGGTCGACTTCGCCGACCTGATCTATTTTCGGTCCGAGTTCGCGGTCATCGAACGTCGCCGCAAGGTGCCCAACTTCGAATCGCCCGTGGCGATGATCTTCGGCGAAAAGGAAGGGAAGATCGCCAAGGCGAGCCGTGGCCGCGACCCGTTGTTCCTGTTCGCGGCCCTGCAGCGGCAACTCGGCTACCCGGAAGTGCCCCGACCGAAAGGGAAGGACGACGCCAGCACTCAACTCGAAATCATGACGACCAAGCTCCGCGAGCTCGACGCCCGCTTGAAGCTCCTCGAAAGCGAAACCCGCGGCGGCCCGATCGATTGGAAGCAATTCGGCAAGCCGGACCTGCTCAAGGACGACGACGAATAGAAGCGGAAATGAGATGGAGTCAGACGCGTCTTGAGCAAACTCAGTTGCTCAAACTGGTCGTCGTTCGTCGATCCCCGTCCCGACAGCGATGGTGACTTCACGGTTCGATTTCGGCTTCGGTTGTCGATTCAAGTCGCCTACGGGAAACGAATTGAGTCGAGACGCCGGAACTCGGCTTCGGCCACACCGGGCTGACCGTGTGACGCTCGGAACGGATCGCCAACACGAGTTCGCCGACGGCGCGTTCGAAGCGAAGGAAAGACTTCATCGGTCGCGCGCGAATTGCGTCGAAATGGGCGATCGCTTGTTCCGCGAGCAGGCCCTGGTCGCGTGTCTCTTTGTAGCCGCCCGCCATTCGTTGGCTCAGCCATTTCTTGGCGTCGCGGATGTGTTCGGCTTCGATGTCTGGTTCAATCGGCGGACTTGCCGTGTCGATCGCGAGACCTTCGCGGCCATCCGAGAGTCGTTGACCGGCCAAACGATCGGCGCAAGCCACGAACCACGACTCGAATTCTTGGCGAGCGAACACACAGGCGACGGAGAACTGTGAACCGCCACCGGCCGCTCGCGACTCTTCAGCCAAACGGGACGCGAACCGGGCGGCGCAGAATGGCTCGCGGCGAATGCTCTTGGCATCGCCGTCAAGGAGAAGCAATACGCCGCCGAGGTTCGATTGTTTGCTGGCGGCACGTAGGAATCGAACCCAGTGGCGACCGTCTTCCTTCGTGATCGCACCCAGATCGCCGACCTGCCAGGGCAATGCGCGGTCGAGAGCAACCACATCCCAGGCGTTCAACTCGGTCAGGACTTTCTTGACCAGGATTGGAGCGGCCTTTCGGTCGCCTTCGCCTTCGACGAACAGCACGAGCTTTTTGGGCGCGGGCATGGCTCACACGGCCCCCACGGGTTCGCCGACTCGAGCATCGTCCACCGTGAGAAGCTCGCCGGGCCGCAAGAATTGTTCGCGGAGCGCCTCCATCTGATCGGGTGCCACCGGTCCGATCCGAGTCTCGTATCCATCCATCTCGACGGCCCGAATTTGTTCCGGCTCGAACGCGTTCAACAACTCGGGGCTATGAGTCGTCAACAGGATCTGCCCTCGACCCCGATCGACGTGACTCTTGAATTCCTCGGCCAGGGCGGCGAGCGCCCGGATCGACAGCCCTTTCTCGGGCTCGTCGAAGATCAACAACTCCTTGGACGGCTCCTGATTCAAGGCCAACAGGCACGCCAGCAGTCGGCGAAAGCCCTCGGATTCGTCGGCTGCATTGAGTGGCAACAAGGTGCCGTTGATCGCGTGCGTGACCATGACCAAGTCACGGGTCGGAAGCTGCAAGTCCACGCTCTTCAAGTGCGGCTTCAGAACACGAAGCGAAGCGGCCATGTCCCGCACCCGCGACATCGTTTTTGGCGCCGAATGCATGTTGGCGAATGTCTTCAAGAAGTTCGATCCGTCGTCGGCCAAGCCATCGTGGGATGTTGGGGTACCATTTTGCACTTGTCGAAAGACACTGTCTCCAAATGAGTGGCATGCGATCCCGGCCGTGAGCATGAAGTACGCGGCCGAAGCTTCTTCCAGGCCGGTCAATGAACCGAGCATGATACCGTTCGGTTCAGGAAGTCGCGTCAATTGCGGGGGATGGAGCCAAGCTCCCTTCTCATGATGAAAAACAGCTTGGCCGTTTTGATACAGGAATTCCGTGTGCAATGAGGGAAACAGTTTGCGATTCGAAGAAACAAAACGCAACTCGTAGTCGAAGGTTCCGACGAATCCCGGCACCTCAAATTGGAATCGGAAGACCAATGGGCCAAAGTCTTCGGCGGGCGCATGAAGGATCTTCGACCAAGACTGATTCTGTCGGCCGATCAATTCATCCGCATTGCGAGTGACCAGGACATCGCGCAGCCACCGCAGCGCGTGCACGAAGTTCGTCTTGCCCGAGCCGCTTCGGCCGATCAGGACCGTGAGCGGGCCCAGATCGACGGTGACGCTCCGCAGACTCTTGAAGTTTTCGATGTGGACGCGACGAATCATCGGCTCATCCTACCACGTCGAACATCGACTAAAAATCCCCGCCCTGGATGATCATCTGCCGGCCGCGGACGTTGCCGACGGTTTGGGCCAGGATTTGTGAGCCAACGGTTTCGCCGAACTGGTTGGCGTCGTTCGGGTTCACGAGTGGCAGGGCGAACGTTTTCTTGGCGTAAGGCTCCTCGTCGGGGCCTTTGCGGAACTCGACCGTGTACTCGATTATTTCGCGATCCTTGAACTTCCAACTCACGTCGATCATGCCCTTCAGGGACTTGTCGACTTCCTGGCTGCCTTCGCCCTTCGTCGGGGCCGCGAAGACCACGAGTTCGTCGCCGATCGTGCTGCCGAGCGAGTCGGCCAGTTTCTTGCGCAACGCGTTTTCGCGATCCCGACCCACATCGTCGCCGAGGGCCCCAGGCTCTTCACGCGTGATGATCGAGATCACGGGCTCACGCGTCTTGAGCGAGAGCACCAGTTCCTTCAACGCGTCCTTCATCTGGGGGTCGTTGCCGTTGACCCAGGTGTTGACGGCCGAATCGTAGTAGGCGTTCAAGTCGCGTTCGATTTCGTCGCGATGCGCGGTGAAGTCCGGGTTGGCGAGGTACATTCGCCAGGCGGGCGGGCGGTCCTTGGCCGGGAGTTCCTTGATTCGGGCGAAGATCGCCTCGTCGCGAAAGGGCTTGTTGACCGTCGTGCAGCCAACGAAAGTCGCGGCCCCGACGCCGATCCAGATCAGGATTCCGAACAAGCCGAACGACGCGCGATGTTCTTTCTTCGGTCTCGGAATTCGGCCCGCGTCCACGTCCTCGGCCGAATAGTGCTCGGGGAATTGCCCGGTGCGAGCCACTTCCTTCGCGACCGAGCCCATGACCTCGGGGGAGAGTTTTTTCAGTTTTTCGTCCGTGCCATCCTCGCCGCCGTCACGCATGTACACCACCGCGTTGAGGAACACGGTCATGCGTCGGCCCCGCTCTTCGTCGTTCACCTCAATCGTTTCGCGATCCTTGCCGAGCTTTAATTTGATGCTCGTGTTCTGATAGTTTCCTTCATTGAAGTTCTGGACGGCGTTCGCTTCGCGCAAGTCGATCAGATCGGTGACGCGCACGGAGGAACCCCGACCTTCGTAGAGCGTCTCCGGATCGACGTAGACGAAGTGCCCCGCATATCGGCCCGATGCGCCCGCCATCCAGACTCGGAACGCCGCGAGGATGAGCCACAGGCCAACGAGCACGCCGGCCGTCTGGAGCATCGCTTCCTTGATGGGATGCTCCGTCGGCGGGAAGGTGGCGACCAGGGTTCCGATCAAAACCACGGACCCCAGAAAGATGCCGACCCAGGGGAGATAGTTCGACTTGCCAGCATAAATGCCGGGCATCCCCTTGCCGTTCTTCGCGCGCACGATGCCAATGTACTGCCGCGTCTCGGCGTCGAGTTCTTCGAACTGATACGTGTCGGCCATGAGAGCGGGCCTCGAAGGCGTTGAGTGATTTATTGAGTACTGAGTACTGAGTACTGAGTACTGAGTACTGAGTACTGAGTACTCAGTACTGAGTACTGAGTACTGAGTACTGAGTACTGAGTACTGAGTACTGAGCACTGAGTACTGAGCACTGAGCACTGAGCAC
>JANLUE010001482.1:0-2481 GCA_031363325.1 Gemmataceae bacterium | reverse complement strand
GAACGCCGGCACGATGGCCGATTCACTCGCCTGGGCGGCGCTGGCCGGCTTGATCGCGACGGGCCTGGCGCTCGCCGGATCGTGGCTCGCGCTCGACTCGAAGCGGTTCGCTCGCATCACAATCGGCCTGGCGATCGCGCTCTGGGCGGTGCCGGGACCGGTCCTCGGGTTCGGCATCAAGGCGGCGATCGATCGAATCATGGACCTGGAAGATGTGGTGTTGGCTGGCACTTCGATTCGGCCGCTGCGGGCGATCCTCTACGAACTTTCGACGCCCCTCCCGGTCCTGTGGGCCCACGTCGCCCGACTCTTTCCGTACGCCGTCGCGATCCTTTGGCCGGCCGTTCGCGACGTGCCACGCGACTTGCGCGAGCAGGCCCGCGTCGATGGCGCGTCGGCCTGGGGCGAGTTTCGCCGGGTCGGCTGGCCGGCAACCCGCCGGGCGTTCGCGCTGTCGACCTTCGCCGTCGCCGCCCTGGCGCTCGGCGAACTCGGTGCCAGCAAGCTCGTCCAGGTTCCCGGCCGACTGACGTTCGTGCAGGAACTTTTCAATCAAATGCACTACGCCGCGACCTCGACGACCGCGTCGCTGGCGCTCGTGCAATTGGGGATGGCGATTGGCGTCTGGGGACTGGTGTCCCGGATGGGTTCCCCCTCGCCGCGATCTCGACGACCGCCACCGACTATCCTTTCAACATGATCCTCCTGAGCAACGACGACGGCATTGATGCCCCCGGCCTCGCGGCGCTTCTCGAAGCGGCCCGGACGTTTGGCGACGTGATCGTGGTCGCGCCGAATGGGCCGCAGTCGGGGTGTAGTCACACGGTGACGACGGGTCGGGCGGTTCGGATCGACGAGCGCGGCCCGGGCCGCTTCGCGGTCCACGGCACGCCGGCCGATTGCGCGCGCGTGGGCTTGCATCGACTCGTGCCGAACGCGAAATGGGTGCTCGCCGGCATCAATCACGGTGGCAACCTCGGGGCCGACGTGTATTATTCGGGCACGGTGGCCGCCGTCCGCGAAGCCGTGCTGCACGGCTGGCCCGGCATCGCCTTCTCCCACTACCGCAAGAAACTCGTCGAATTCGATTGGGCACTCGCCGCTATGTGGACGACCCGCGTCTTGAAGGAACTGATGGTGCCCGATCCGGAGCCCGGTACGTTCTGGAACGTGAACCTGCCCCACCTGGCCGCGACCGACCCGGACCCGGAACTCGTGTACTGCCCGCTCGATCCCCGACCGTTGCCGTTGAGCTTCCGCCACGAAGAGGAAGGGTTGCACTACGACGGAGACTATCACGGCCGGCAACGCGTGCCGGGCGGCGACGTCGACGTGTGTTTCGGCGGACGGATTTCGATCACCAAGATCAAAATGTTTTGATGTGAGAACATCACGGAGCCACTCCATGCTCAATCGACGCGACTTCACCCGGGCCACGTTGGCCCTGCCGCTCGGCCTCGCTCCGGCGCTCGCCGATGCGCCGAAGGCCGTTCCGTTCGTTGAAACGAAAGTGTCCGGCAAGCCGCGCGAGCGGGGCCGGCAGTACGGCAAGGCGTTCGCGGCCGGAATCGACGGGTTCCTGGACCGGGAAATCTACCGGGCGTTCATCGGCCACCCGTCGCCGAAGGACGCCATGCTTCGCTACGCGGCGGCCTGCGGCAAGGAGATCAAGGCGCACTGCCCGATCATTCACGACGAACTCGAAGGCATGGCCGAAGGAAGCGGCAAAACGCTCGACGAACTCGTGCTCCTCACGTTGCACGAGGAACTCTACCACAAAGGGGCTTTGCCGAAAGTGCCGCACTGCACCGCCGTCGGCGTTGGCCCGCCCGATACGGTCGAGGGCGGGCTCGTCGGCCAAACCTGGGACTGGATGGAGTCGGTCGCGAATACGTCGTCGATCGTCCGCTGGGAGCGCCCGGCCAGCGAAGGCCCAAGTCTGCTCGCCTACGGGTTTCCCGGTCTGTGGTGCGGTGCCGGGCTGAACTCGGCTGGCCTCGCTTTGTGCTGGACGAGCGCCAACCTCGATGGCGGCAAGAAGGGGGCTCGTGTCGGCCTGCCGAGCTATGTACTCCTAACGCACTTGCTCTATCAGGAATCGCTGACGGCCGTCGCGGAGGAAGCCAGGAAAAGCAAGCACGCCGGCTGGTTCACGTTCGTCCTCGGCGACGCCAAGGGCGAACTGCTCAACGTGGAAGGTTCGCCGGACGGCCTCGCCATCGAAAGGGCGACGGGCCGACTGACCCGCGTCGGCTTCGGCTCGCGGGAGTTGTCCGGCATGCCCGTCGGCAAGGAAGTCCGACTCCACGAACGCTGCGGAGCGGCCTTGACCCGGATCGACGCGGCGAAAGGCCGCGCGACCGTGGCCGACATGCGGGAATGGTTCGCCGATCCCGCGTGCAAGATCTGCGTCGGCAAATCGACGATCGACCTCATGGTGTTCGACACGAAGGCGCGCGTCGCCCACCTCAGTCGCGGCCC
>JANLUE010001471.1:0-8593 GCA_031363325.1 Gemmataceae bacterium | reverse complement strand
GCGGCCTTCATCGCTTCGATGATCAACTCCGACGTGGTCGAAGACAGGGCCGCGAAGATGCCCCCGGAGTGGAACCAGCGCACGCCGCCCTTGAAGATGGTGGGCCAATCGAAGTCGCCGGGATTGAGCAACGCGCCGGCTTCGTTCGAGCGGTTGTAGAAGACAACGGGCGCTCGCACGCCGAGCCCGCGATCGCTGTACACCGTGGCCATGTTCGGGCCACGCACGCCATCGTGGTCGAACCATTTGTAGAACGGCGTGACACCCGTTTCGCGGACGCGGCCCTGAATGAGTTCGCCGATCGGGTATTTGACCATGGCGGTCGCGACGGCGGTCTTGAGGCCGAAACAATCGGCCAGGTTGGCGGCCACGTTGTATTCGCCGCCCGACACGTGGATGTCGAGTGAACGAGCCTTGCGGAACGGGATGATCCCCGGGTCGAGCCGATGGACGAGGGCCCCGAGTGAGAGAAAGTCGAAGTCGCATGTGTCGGTACGAACGGAAAGGCCGGCCATCGGTGATCTCGGTGCGTGGGAGCGAAACCGATAGCGTATCCGCGCGCCGGATCGAGGCGAGTGCGACGATTCTCCTGAAGTATTATCCGGTACTCGCGACTTAAGATGGAGGGCTTGTCGCCCGTCGAAATGCAGAGAATGTTCGAAGCGGAATTGGACGCGAAAGCGACGTGCCGACCTACCAAAAAACGCCCCCTTCCCACTCGGAGTGGGAAGGAGGAAGTCCGAGCCGTTGTCAGTCGCGATGATGTTCGTGGCAGGCGTCGCACGATTCCTTCAGTTTACCGAAGGCCGTCTTGACGCCGTCCTTGTCCTTCTTGCCCGCCGCTTCGGAGAGGCCCTTGGCGTCCTTGGCGTACTCCTTGGAAAGCTTGTCCCAGGACTTCTTGTCGCCCTTCTCGGGGGTGCTCTTTTCGAGGCTGGCCGACAAATCGGCGTAGAGCTTGGCGTGTTTGACGATGTCGTCCCACTTGACTTCTTCGGCGTCGAGGGCCTTGCCGATTACTTTGTGGCTACCCGTCTTGCCGTGCAATTTCTTCATGACCGTCTCGATCGACGGGGTCTCTTCGGCCCGCACGATCGCCAGACCGGCGACCACGAACGCGAACCCGGTGCAGAGCGCAGCAAACCGCTTCATCCGACACACTCCGTGGTATTAAGTACCGATGGATTCGTTGGCTACCGGCCGACGAATCAGTCTAGGACGCGCTTCGGCGACCGGTCGCCGAAGCGTGGAGAGACGGGCGATGGGGCGGGGCAATCAGGCGGGTTCGGCAAGGTCGTGGATGAGCGGCTCGAGTTCCTTGGTGTTCCGTTCGACGGCCAGGACGATCTTCCGCTCTTCGACTCCGTCGAGCGATTCGGCGATGGCGGGCAGAATCTGGCGGCCGTCCGGGAAGCTATACCGCATCGTGAACGTGCCGTCCGGCCGAAGCTTGACCGGCTCGCCCTGAACCGTGACCCGAGCGCCGGGAACCGTTCGACCGAAGACGATCATCTCGGCGTCGATGGTGAAGAAGAACTTGCCGTCCTTCGGCTTGGCGGGCGTGTGAGTGTTCGTCAGCGCCGGGGCGTGTAACGGCTTGCGGAGTCGCTCCTCGAAGAACTCACGCAGGGCCCGGGTGTCGCCGGCTGACGGGTCGAAGCCGCTCGACATGGCGTAGAGCCGGTCCGCTTGCTTCGAGTCAACGTCCGACCAGTTCTCGTCGATCGTGTCGCTCTGGCCAGCCTTCGGCGTGGTCACCACGTTCGATCGAGCCAGGCAATAGAACTGGCCGCGTCGCGACAGGTAGCCCACATCGATCCGATACGACTTCGGTGGCTGGGCCACATCGACGTACCAGTTGTTGCAACCGCCGTGAATTTCGACATCGCGAACGACGGCCTCGGCCGTGCTCGTGGTGTCCTGGGCCGACACGTCGCAGACGCGTATGATGGGGCGGGCACCGTGCCAGTCCTGGCCGAGGGCGGCCTCGGCGCGCTGGACGGATTGATGGGTCAGTTCCCAGTACGCGTGGAGCCAATACGGGTCCCGGACGACCACGACCACGCGGTCCTTCGAGTGCCCGCCCTGAAGGGCCCGCTGAATTTTGCCCTGAGCGAGTGCGAGGGGAATCTCGGACTTCGGCTTGGAGGCCGGATCGGTCGAGCTCTTCTTGGCCTTGAGTGTGGGGAGTTCCGGGACGGCGGGCTTGCCGTTCGCGTGGTGTTTGCCGTTGAGGAGCGGGCTCGCCTTGGCTTTGGTGGCCTTGGCCTTCTCGCGGTCCTTTTCGCGCTTCTTGTTGGCTCGCATGATGGCCCGCACCAGGTCTGCTTTCTGCATGGAGTTAAAGCCGGCAATGCCGAGCGTCCGGGCTCGGTCGGCGAGGTCCTTCCGGGACTCTGAGTTCAGCTGATCGGGACTCATGGCACGGCAACTCCGTCCCATCGCGAGCGGGCGGCGCGGGACCCCAGGTCGGGCGTCGTGCCCCGGATCATTGGCCCGCGGGTCCAAACCGCGTGGCTCGACGCTCGCCGAACGTGGCGAACGCAACATTATACCAGCCTAGCACTTCTGCCGCCGTGACGACTGCGCGGACGGTCGTTCGACCTTGCGAACGGCCCACGCCCTGGGGATGTCGGACGGTAGCGAAAAGGGCGGAAGCCGAACGTCCATCAACTCTTCCTACGCACCATCTTACGCGTCGGGTCGATGGCCGGATCGGCTCGGTTGGCAGGGGATGTGGCGCGGCCTAAACGACGTAACTCGCTTGCGAGCAAAGACGTAAGCACACACCAACATCCTTTATCGTAAAGATTTGTTGCGGCGTTGTCAACGATAAAATCGAAGTTCGTGCATATAAAGACGATCAATTCGCCAAAATACCTACTTCTTTGGCGGCGTCGGCGGGGCCGGAACAACGTACCCCGGCGACGCGTTGAACGCCTTCACGACCGCCCCGTCGGCCACATTCCAGACCCGCACTTCGCCATCGTAACTCCCGGCCGCGACCTGCTTGCCGTCCGGACTGATGGCCGCCGCGAACACGTGATCGGTCAACCCACTCAACGTCTTCGTGTTCGCCCCCGTCTCCGGGTTCCAAAGCTTCACCGTCTTGTCGGCCGAAGCGGTGACCATCAGCGGTTCCTTTGGATGCTGGACGAGCTTGAGGATGTCGTCCCCGTGGCCGCCGAGTACCTTGATCTGCTAGCCTTCACCAGTCGCGTTCCACATCCGGAGTTGCTTATCCGTTCCCACGGAGAAGCCGGCCTTGCTGTCCGCCTTCACGCCGATCCCGAACACCGGGTTCTGATGATCGGGAAACGTCAGAACCGATTCCTTGGCCGCCAGGTCCCAGACTTTGGCCGTCTTGTCCCGGCTACACGTCAGCAGATGCTTGTTGTCCGGCGCGAACGCGACGCCCAGAACCCAATCGGCGTGGTTTTCGATCGATTGCTCGAGCTTGCCAGAAGGGTATTCCCAAACGCGCACGGTTCGGTCGCAACCGCCCGAGGCGATCCGCTTGCCATCGGGCGAGACGGCCACGCACAGGGCCGAATCGTCGGTGTCGAGCAGTTGTTTCACCATGACCTTCGGATCGCCGATGCCGTCGAGGATTTGCACGTCCTTCTCGATCTTGCCCGCGACGTTCAAATCAAAGATTCGGACATCGCCTTCCTGGCCCGGCCGACCGCCCGCGACGACGAGCTTGCCATCGGGGAGCATGGCCATCGCGTAGGCGCGTTCCGCCCGGGTGTAGACACGTTTCAATAGCTTGCCCGTGGCGGACTCCCAAACGGTCAGCTCGTGATGGCCGCCGATGATCAGGTTCTTGCCGTCCGGCGAGTAGGCCAGGGCGTTGATAATCGTCGGGTAGCGATAGGCATTTGGAGGCGGTGGGGACTTCCACCGGGTTCGCAATTCCTTGACGAGGTCGGCCTTCGCGTCGATGCCAGCGTCGAGCTTCGCCCCCTGGTCGATCCACTTCATGATGATGTCGGCCTGGGCCTTCGGAACCGGCGACAGGTTGTCCTTGCGCGGCGGCATGCGACGTTCCTTTTCGGAGACGATCAGCCCGTACAGTTCGCTCTGCGCGTGCTTGCCGGCCGTGATTCCTTCGCCGCCCGCCCCGCCGGCCAGCAACTTCTCGAACGTCGTCATGTCGTACTTGCCGGAACGCTTCTTGGCGTCGTGACACGCGAAGCAGTTTTCCTTGAAGATGGGTGCCACGTCGTTGATGAAGCTCACGTTCTGCGCGCGGGCGCTGGCCGTGCCGACGATCAACCAGGCGACGAGTGCGGCGATCGCCCCGCACAAGATGCAGAAGCGGCTTCGGTTCAAAGACATTGCGAGTTGCTCCGGCGAAATTGGGCATGGCGGGATGGTGTGATTGTACGGACCGGCCCCCCGAGTCCACAACGTCAGAAGCGCGTTCGCCGCTCTCCTCACCACATGTTCGATGCGGCCGCGACCGGAGTCGCCTACAATGCTGGGAAAAGGCAACGCGTTGGCCGCCAGCGATTCGCCCAAGGATCACGCCATGTTTCGTTCGCTCGTCGCCTCGTTCGTCCTGATCGGTTCGTCGCTCGCCGCCGAGCCGACGGCGGCCGAGCGTGGCTACAAGGCCCTCACGTCGACCGCGTTCATCCCGGCCGCGTGGCGGCCGGCGGCGTACCAGAACGCCTGGAAGCGCTGGGCCGGCGTCACCGAGAAGCCGACCGACTACGACACGGCGTTTCGAGACTACTACGGGCTTCATCCGGCGCCGTACCCCAACGACAAGCTGCCGATGGGCTTGCGGCCGGGTTCGATTCTGTTTGTCAAAGGCATGGCCGTCGATTGCATGATGTGTCACGGCTCGTCGATCCTGGGCAAGAGCTACGTCGGCCTCGGCAACGCCTCGCTCGACATCCAGGCCGTGTTCGAGGACCTGTCGGCGGCCGATGGTCGCTCGCCGAAGTTGCCGTTCACCTTCAGCAACGTGCGTGGCACCACCGAGGCGGGTACCTTCGCGGTCTATCTGCTCGGCTTCCGCGAGCCCGACTTGAAGATGCACTACCCTCGACAGAATCTTGGACTGCACGACGATCTGTGCGAGGACGTGCCCGCCTGGTGGTTGCTCAAGAAGAAGAAATCGATGTATCACACGGGCGCGTCCGACGCCCGCTCGGTCCGCTCGAAGATGCAGTTCATGTTGACCCCGATCACACCGGCGAGCGACTTCGACAAACATGAGCCGGCCTTCCGCGACATCGAAGAATACCTGCGTTCGATCGAGGCCCCGAAGTACCCGTTCGCGATCGATAAGGAACTCGTCGGCAAGGGCGAGAAGTTGTTCAAGGACAATTGTTCGAGCTGTCACGGCACATACGGCGAGAAGTGGACTTACCCGAACAAGATCGTGCCGCTCGCGGAAATCGGGACCGACCCGCGCCGCTTCGACGGGATCGAGCCGAAGTTCGGGCACGCCTACAACGAGTCGTGGTTCGCCAAGGAGAAGCGGGCCGATGGCTCGACGGGCGGCTACCCGGTCGTCGAGACGAAAGGCTATCAGGCACCGCCGCTCGACGGCGTCTGGGCGACGGCCCCGTACCTCCACAATGGCAGCGTGCCGACCCTGTATCACGTGCTGAATTCCGAGCTTCGACCGAAACGCTTCACGCGGAGTTATCAGACCAATGAAGCGGATTACGATGCCACGAACGTCGGCTGGAAGTATCGGGACGTCAAGGCGATCCCGGCCGGCACGTTGCACCCACACGAACGCCGCAAGATTTACGACACGAGCGAATCGGGCCGATCGAACCGGGGCCACACGTTCGGCGACCACTT
Organism: Gemmataceae bacterium; assembly: GCA_031363325.1. Taxonomy (GTDB): domain Bacteria; phylum Planctomycetota; class Planctomycetia; order Gemmatales; family Gemmataceae; genus SIAJ01. The sequence goes on along the minus strand of JANLUE010001471.1, from coordinate 2,767 downwards.
GACGGACGCGGAACGAATGGCCGTGATCGAGTATTTGAAGACGCTGTAGGGGCCGAGTTCCGGGGCGAGGAACTTGGAATTTGAGTAGTTCTGCCCAGCATTCGCTCTCATCAAACGCTTCGTCACTTGTCGAAGTCGGTCATCGTCCGACATCGATTCGAATGCATGGCGGACCTCCGATGGCGGCTCGCCGAATTTGTCTGTCCCAATCATCATTGCGATTTCGAATCGCTTTTCGACGCGGCCCTGCTTGCGAAACATGTTGGCGAGCGGCGTGTCGGAGATGCCGAGAGTATTCGTCAGGTCGCTACAGAAGGTAAGCCGTTCATCGTCGTACCGGCGGCGACCGTGCGCCCTCCCTGGCGCGCGACATCTTTGCTTGAACCATCCCGACCTCGCGCTGAGAAGTTCGACCCGACTCGGACGGACTTGAATCAACAAGTCGACATACGTTGTTAGATACGACGTCGCCGGGGACTTTACTTATTGTTCAAGTCGGACGGGGCACGAGGCGGTCCGGCGTCTACTTGGCGGCCCGCACCGCCGCCCGCAGGAGCTTGCCCAACGCCTCGTCAGCCACCGGAACGGCCTCGCTCACCTGACGGTGGAGGCTCGACGCCTGCCGCAGCTCGTCCCGATCCCAGCCGAGCCGCAGTAACTCGCGGGCGAGGTCCCCGTGCTGACCGAGGACCGCCGCGAACAACGCCCCACCCCGGTCGGCCCCGCAGTCGAGCAGGAGGCGGACCACCTCCCCCTCGCCCTCGTGGGCGGCGGTCATCAGGAGCGTCTGATTGGTGGCGGGGTCGGCCTGGTTGACATCGCCGCCGGCATCGAGCCAGCCCCTCAGCCCCACCACATCTCCAGCGGCCGCGAACCGTCTCGGCGCTTCGTCCATCGGTGCGCCTCCGCTGCCGAACGCTAAGTATCGATGCGGTGTGCTCCGCGCGGCGGGGCGTCGGGACGCTCGTTCGCAGAGCACGGAGTCACTTCTTCGGCTCGGTGGCGCCGCCGTCGTGTTCGATCTTGCACTCGGGCAGCACCGCTTGCAATGACTTCACACCCTTGGCCGTCACGGCCGTCTTCCGCACCCCAAGGTTCGTCAGGCTCTTGAGGCTCTTCAAGTGCTCCAGCCCCGCGTCTGTCACCGCCGTGCCTTCCAGGATGAGTTCCGTCAATTTGTCCCGGTTACTCAGTTGCTCCAATCCCACGTCCGTCAACTTCGTGTAGGACAAGTTCAGGTAGGTCAGTCCCCGCTGGTCCTTCAGGTGGACCAGCCCCGCGTCCGTCACCTTCGTGCCGTGCAGGAAGAGGTGGGTCAGGCCTTGGTGTTCCTTCAGGTGAGCCAGCCCCGCGTCCGTCACGGACGTGCCGCCCAGGTTGACAAAGGTCAGGTCCTTGAAGTGGGCCAACCCCGCGTCCGTCACCGCCTTGCTCGACAGGACGAGGGATGTCAGGGCCTTGAGTTCCTTCAGGTGCTCCAGCCCCGCGTCGGTCACCCTCGTCTCGTACAGGTTGAGGACCCGGAGGCGTGCGAGGCCCTTCAGGTGCTTCAGCCCCGCGTCGGTCACCGCCGTTTTGGACAGGTTGAGGTAGAGCAGGCCCTTGAGGTCCTTCAGTTGGGCCAGGCCCGCGTCGGTCACCTTCAAATTCTCGAGATTCACGAACGTCAGCGTGAACGGCTCCGTGGGTAGGTCGGCCGCGGCCTTGATGTTCTGATCCAAGGCGTTGACGCGGGCGATCCCGCCCTGCGCGATGACCCACGCCGCCGCTTCGCGGTCCGAGACGACGGCCGCCGGGGGTTTCTTCGCCGCCGGGCCGACTTTCGACAGCACCTTCCCGTCCTTGCCCTTGATGGTGACGGTCGCATCGTCGGGGACTTCGATCTTCGTCTCGGTTCCGTCCTTGTTTTTGATGATGATTACGATCCCGCCTGCCGTGAGTGCCGCGAACAGGATCGCCGCAACCGCGACCGCGACCGCCCACGTGCGGCCAGACTTCTTGCCCCGTGGTGCCGCCGTCGGTTCGACAGGCTCGCGTGCATCCGCCTCAGTGTCGGAAACGTCGAGGTCGGCGAACGGGTTGGCCTCGGGGGCCACTGTCACCGGCGTCGCGGCGTATGCCACAGGCGGTTGCGAGGTCGACCGCTCCCGCGCGGCGGCCTGTTCCTGACCGATCCGCCGCAGCCGCTTCACCACCTCGGCGGCGCTCGGCGGGCGGTCTTCAGCCCGCTTGGCCAGCAGTTGGCGGATCAGCTCCGCCAACGGCTCTGGCACCGCCGGGTTCAGGTCGCGCACTGGCGGCGGCTCCTCGGTGCCCAGGGCCATCAAGACCGCCAGGGTGGTCGTACCCTCGAACGGCGGCCGGCCCGCGCACAGCCGGTACAGCAGCACACCAAGGCTGAACAGATCCGTGCGGTGGTCCACCTTCTCGCCCCGCGCCTGCTCGGGACTCATGTAGGCGGGCGTGCCGACCACCGCCCCGTTCTTCGTCAGTTCGACCTCCGCGTCCACCGGCTTGGCCAGCCCGAAGTCGAGCACCTTGACGCGACCGTTCGGGGCCTCGAGCCACAGGTTGGCCGGTTTGATGTCGCGGTGAACCAGGCCGATGTTGTGCGCCGCGGCCAGCCCGGCGGCGGCCTCCCCCACGATCCGCAGCACCTGCGGGACGGTCGGGCGGCCCTTCTTCCGGAGGTATTCGTCGAGCGGGTAGTGTTCTGTCCAGACTAAATTTTCGGGTTCACAAACTTGGCCTTACAGGGCGAAACCGC
>JANLUE010001470.1:0-6381 GCA_031363325.1 Gemmataceae bacterium | reverse complement strand
CCCCAGATCACGAGCGTCGACTCGAGCAGGCCCTTGCGCTTGAGGTCTTGAATAAGTCCGTAACACGGTTGATCGACGTCGCGGCATTGGTCCGGCAGGCGGCCCTTGACGTTGCCGTGTGTGTCCCAGTTGTTGTGGTAGACCTGGACGAAGCGCACGCCGCGCTCGACCATCCGGCGACACATCAGGGCCGTGTTCGCGAACGAGCCGGCCTTCTTCACATCCGGGCCGTACAGTTCGAGCGTCTTGACATCTTCCTTGGAAAGATCGGTTAGCTCAGGCACGCTCGCTTGCATGCGGAAGGCCATCTCGTAGTTCTGGATGCGGGTCAGTGTCTCCGGATCGCCAATCGCCTGGTGGTTCAGTTCGTTCAGTTTCCGCAGCCCGTCGAGCGTCTTGCGGCGGACATCGCCGGAGACCCCCGGGGGGTTGTTCACGTAGAGGATCGGATCGCCCTTCGCACGGAACGAGACGCCAGCGTGCTCGCCCGAGAGATAGCCGCTCGACCAGAGTCGAGCCGAGATCGCTTGCACTTGTTCGGTGTTGGTCGGCTGGGCGACGAGGACCACGAACGTCGGCAAGTTCTGATTGAGCGAGCCGAGCCCGTAACTCGCCCAGGCCCCAAGACATGGCCGGCCGGTGACCTGGTTGCCGGTCTGCATATTCGTAATGGCCGGCTCGTGGTTGATCGCCTCCGTGTGCATCGAGCGGATGAAGCACAGGTCGTCGACCATCTTCGCCTTGTTCGGCAACAGCTCCGAGAGCCACATGCCGGGCTTGCCGTACTGCTTGAACGAATACTTCGACGGCGCGATTGGGAATCGCGCCTGGCCGGAGGTCATCGTGGTAAGCCGTTGGCCCTTGCGCACGGAGTCGGGCAAGTCCTTGTCGTAGTACTCCTGCATCTTCGGCTTGTAATCGAACAGGTCCATCTGCGAAGGTCCCCCGACCATGTGCAGATAGATGATGTTCTTCGCTTTCGCCGGGAAGTGCGTCTCGGCCAGGGCGGCATGGATCCCGGTCTTCGACCCGGCGGCGCGGGCCTCGTTGCCGAGCAGCGAGCCGATCGCGGCCGCCCCGAGGACGTTGGCCCCGGAGGCGAAGAAGTGGCGACGGGAGAGCGTTAGTTTTTCGGTGAAGTAGTGCATCGCGAGTCTCTTGGCTTGAAAGGTATCCGCTTACGATTTCACTTCGACGGCTTGGCGATCCCACCGACTTCGATTCGTCTCGATGGCTGGCACGAGGAACCCGTCGATCTGTTGATCCTTGAGTTCGCCCGAACCATCGGCCGCCCAGCCCGCAATGGGGCTCGCTTGCTGGAGAGTCAGTTCGAACACCGCCCTCATCCGGGCAATCAAATCGACCTTGTGACACGGTTGGGGCTCGGTCGACCGAACAATCTCTTTCAGTACGGCCGCGGGCGAAGCCGTTTGGCGATAACGATTCCGCAATTCGTCGAGGTTCATCGCGGCTCCCTCCCATCTGTTTCAGTGCGTGAAAAGCACCTGAACGGCCAAGTACTTTCCAGCAGCATTGGATTCACTAATCACCCGCACGTTGCCATAATTGTACCGCTTTGCGTACCGCCCGGTTATCGTTTGCAGTGCGGCACTTTCCAAAGTCATCGAACCACCGGCCATGAGCGCATTTACGATTGTCAAATTGTCGCCGTAGGTCCAATTCCCATGGATCGCGATAACTGCCGGGCCGAAATGACCCATCATTTCGTCAAACATCCAGTAGCCAGGACAACCCGTTCCATCCTTCGGAAGGTTTTCCACAATGAAATCGAGTTGACCACCGCCATCCAATTCACCCCAGATGAAGTTCGTCTGCTTAAGTTGGTTCCTGAGCAAGAACTCATTGTTCGACGCCACAACAATTGGACTGCACGTCGCCGCGCGTTCGGTTGGGCACACGGTACTCGATCCGATGGAGTGTTACTTGTTCAACACTTCGTCCAGGTTCATCAACTGGTTCACGAGCATCGTCCAGGCCGCGAGTTGATCGACCGCGACCTTCGGGTCCGCCTTGCTGTCGCCGACGGCGATCAGCTTTTTCGCTTCCTCGGGCTTCGACTTGTACTCGGCCACGAGTTCCGCCAGGCTTTCCTTCACCACGGGCAACTCGGTCGCCGTGAAGGGTCGGGCCAACAGGTGCTTGGCGACGAACTCCAGCTTCGCTTCCGATGAATCGCCGCCGGTCTTCAGGGCGCGCTCGGCCAACGTTCGGGCCGCTTCGACGAACTGGGGGTCGTTCAGCGTGACGAGTGCCTGCAACGGCGTGTTGGTTCGCTCGCGGCGCACGGTGCAGGTTTCACGGTTCGGGGCGTTGAAGATGTCCATCGATGCCGGCGGGGCGGCGCGCTTCCAGAACGTGTACATGCTGCGGCGATACAGGTTCTCGCCGCTGTCCTTGCGGTAATCCCGCGTATTCGACCCGATCATGGCGACCGCTTCCCAGACGCCTTCCGGCTGGTAGGGTCGAACGCTCGGGCCGCCAATCTTGTTCACGAGCAGCCCGCTCGACGCCAGGGCGTAGTCGCGGACCATCTCGGCATCCATGCGGAAACGCGGGCCACGCGAGATCAGCCGATTGGCCGGGTCTTTCTCGACCTTCTCCACGGTTGCCAAAGCCGATTGACGATACGCGGCCGAGGTCACCAGGAGCTTGAAGAATTTCTTGATGTCCCAACCGCCATCGCGAAACTCGAGCGCGAGCCAGTCGAGCAGTTCCGGGTGCGAGGGGAGTTCGCCGGTGATGCCGAAGTCGCCCGCCGTCCGGACCAGGGCCGTCCCGAACAGTTCCTGCCAGAAACGATTCACGGTCACGCGCGAGGTGAGTGGGTGCTCGGGTCGAAGTAACCACTTGGCGAAGCCGATGCGGTTCTTGGGGAACTCGCTCGGGAACGCGGGCAGTGCCTCCGGGACGGCCGGTGTCACCTTGTCGCGGCGCTTGTCGTACTCGCCGCGGAACAGCACGTGCGCCATTGCCGGTTCTTTCTTCTCAGCCATGATGTGGGCGATCGTCCCACGCGTCTTGATCGTCGCTTCCTCTTTTTGAATCGTCGCGACTTGCGCGGTGAGCTTCTTGTGCTCGGCGTCGAGCGTCGCAAGCCACCAGGTGAAGAGTTCGTCTTTTTCCGGCGGCGTCCGATCGGACTTCTTGAGCAGGGCTCCAACCCGACCGCCCTTGGCCAGGCCGTTGACCTCGGGAGCGTCGAGCCGCCGATCGTAGACCCGGGCGTCTTCGATGAGCAATTCCTTCATTCGCTCGCTGGCATTTCGTTGTCCGAGCTTGAACGGAACGTCCGTCTTGAGTGACGAGCCGGGCTTAAGCGTTTCGTATTGGGTGTCGGTCGGCTGAACGGCCCCGTCGATATAGATCTTGAGCCCCGCCGCCTTGGCCGACCCGTCGTAAGTCACGAAAACGTGGTGCCAACCGGCCGGCGGATTGAGGGCGGCCTTGGTGGCGATCTTGAGGGCCTCGCCGGCCCATTTGTCCACGAGATGGGCGGCGATTTTGCCATTCTCGTACCAGAGATCCCAGCCGCGATAGGCCTTGGCGTTGTCCATCCGCGAGAAAATGGAACCGGTCTGCGCGGCGTTCGGAATCTTCACCCAGGCCCCGTAGCTGAACGACTGCTTGGTGTCGAAGTCGCCGGCATCGGGAACTTCGAGCGTCGCGCCCGGCTTGATCGAGAACGCTTTGCCAACTCCGTTGCCCGGCTCCCAGGCGAAGCCATCGGCCAACGTCGCGGACTTCGGCTTGCCGTTGGCGATGAAATCCAGCACTCGGCCATCGCCTTTCGACAGTGGGATGTGCAACGTCAGCCCGTTCGTCGGGATCTTCGGGACAAAGTCATCAACCTTCACGGTTGCCAACCACTTGTCGAAGTCGGCGCGGGCGGCCGTCTTGCGGGCTTCGGCTTTCGCCTTGGCCGACGCCAGTTCCTTGGTCAGCAATTCCCAACGGGCGCGATCTTCCTGACGCGGCACGAGCACGATCGGCGGCGTGTCTTGAACATTGCCGTCCATCGCCCGTTGCGTCGTGTTGTTGAAGAACGCCGACATGGCGTAGAAATCTTTCGCCTTGATCGGGTCGAACTTGTGGTCGTGGCAGACTGCACAGCCGGCCGTCAGGGCCATCCAAGTCTGGGCGACCGTTTCGGTTCGATCGCGGGCGTACAGGACCAGATACTCTTCGTCGATCGCGCCGCCCTCGCTCGAGGTGATGTTGCAGCGGTTGAACCCGGAGGCGATCTGCTGATCGAGCGTGGCGTTTGGCAACAAGTCGCCGGCCAGTTGTTCGAGCGTGAACTGATCGAACTTCATGTTCGCGTTCAGGGCCTTGATGACCCACTCGCGATAGGCCCAGACCTCGCGGAAGTTGTCGAAGTGGATGCCGTGCGTGTCGGCGTACCGGGCGGCGTCGAGCCAGTAGCGGCCGCGATGTTCGCCCCAGGTCGGCCGATCCATCAACGTATCGACATACTTCTCGTACCAGTTGGCCGACGTGTCCGCGACCAGGGCGTCCACTTCCTTCGGATCGGGCGGCAAGCCCGTGAGATCGAGGGCCAGTCGCCGCGCGATGGCGCGACGGTCGGCTTCCGGGGCGGGCGTCAGACCGGCCGCTTCGAGCTTGGCCAGCACGAATCGATCGATCGGATTCTTGACCCAACCGGCGTTCCTCACCGCGGGAAGTTCGGGTCGGACGGGCGCGATGAACGACCAGTGCGGCTGGTACTCCGCGCCTTCGGCGATCCACTGCTTGAGCGTGGCCTTCTGCTTGGCGGTCAGGACCTTGTTCGTCTTGGGCGGCGGCATGACCTCGGCCTTGTCGGTCGAATGGATGCGCTCGACGAGGGGGCTCTTCTCGGGCTGACCCGGGATGAAGGCCCCCGCCTTGATGGCGGCCTCGCGTTGATCGAGACGCAGGTCGGCTTTGCGGGCGGCGCTGTCCGGCCCATGGCAGGCGAAACAGGTGTCCGTCAGGATCGGCCGAATGTCGCGGTTGTATTCGACCTTCCCGGCAAACGCGGGGATCGCGCCCAGGGACGCGGCTACGAGGGAGAGGAGTCTCACTGGCGGCTCCGGAACTTCGGTCGGCGAGGGTGACTGTAAGTAGCGTACTTCAAACCGGCGGCGGGGCGGGGGCGAAGTCGGCGCGGGCAAATCGCGGAAGCGATCGGAGGGAACGATTCGCGGGCGATGGCAACTTACGGTTGAATTATACGCGATCAAGGGTCGAGTCGCTCAGATTGCGTAGGCCAGCTTGGAAACCTGCCCCACGCTCATTGTCGCGGCTCAGGACGAGCTGCCGTCGTTCGGAATCGATGATCGGCCCGAAAAGGACGTGCTGTTTTTGGTGCCGTCTGGTGCCAAACGGGCCGCACCCGCTGCGTTGCGAATCGCGCCGGTTTGCATTGAAGAGACGCCGACGACCGTCGGAGAAACGAAAAACCCCGTCGCCACAACCCGGCAACGGGGTAGGAGTTTACGCAACGATCCGCACCAATCGGCACCGTGTGACATCGATCCTGGAGATGGATCAACCCGAGCGAGGACGACGGGACTCGAACCCGCAACCACCGGATCGAAAGTCCCCTGATGACCCGTCGATAACTCCTCAAAACGTAGCGTTTCCGGTCGTTCGTGGTTCGCGGTTACACGAGGGTTACACGGCGGCCCTCGAAATCCCTCCGTCTGCGATTCTCGAAACGCTCAGCGTGTTGCTGTCCCGATTGACTTCGGAGGAACGCTCCGCCCTCGCCTGCATGCTCGTGCAGAGAGAAAGGGATTGATATTCGGAGAATGAACTTCACCAAATTGACGTTGGACGCGAAGTGCTGTCACGATTTGACCGCCAAGGCCAAATTGACGTTGGACGCGAAGTGCTGTCACGATTTGACCGCCAAGGCCAAACTCACTGGCCGACAGTGTCGCCGAGTCAACGAATTAAACGAGAAAAACGAACAAAGGCCAATTGTCCTGATGCGCGATTGGCCGAACCGACAACGTGGGACATTTTTCATCGCAATCTGACCTTTAGATCGGAGTAGGGTTCACGAGAGTCATGAAGTACGAATTGCGGCGATTGATGGCATTGTCAGGGTAAGTTTCGCGCTAAAAGGGTAACAATGGCACTCCTGCATGCACCAAGAACGGCTTGTCCGGCTCCGTGGCCGCCCATCGCTTGGCCAGGTCCTTGAGCCCGTTGGCGGTGATCATCGCGCGGTACTTGCTGTCGGCATGAGCGGCGGACGCGGCTTCGAACTTCTTGACCAAACTGGTCAAGCCGGGGGTAACCTCGCGTGCGAACACGAGGGTAACCGGGTTGGCGCCGTTCGCTCAGATGGGGCACTGTTTTTCGCCGGCGTTG
>JANLUE010001071.1:0-6471 GCA_031363325.1 Gemmataceae bacterium | reverse complement strand
GCTGTGCCACATCGAAGGCAAGACGCGCGACGAGGCGGCGGCCGAACTCGGCTGGTCGCTCGGCGTCGTGAAGGGGTTGCTCGAGCGTGGCCGTCAACGGTTGCGTCGTCGGCTGGAGCAACGCGGCCTCGCCTTGTCGGCCGGGCTGCTCGCGGCCGGGTCGGCCATCGCGTCCGTACCAGCCCAATGGCGGGACTCCACCATTGCCCTCGCCCACGCCGCAACCGGATCGATCCGGCCGGCCGTCGCCACGCTCGCCCGGGGAGTTCTACCCGTGAATCACACCCGCATTTTGTTCGCCCTGACGGCAACCATCGTCCTCGGGTTCGGCACGATCTTCGCAACTTCGGGCGACGATCGGCCAAAGAAAGAACCACAGGCCGCGACCGCGAAAGAAGCCGCCAAGCCGATGGCCGAGACGATCGTCGTATCGGGCAAGATCGTTGACGCGGCCGGCAAGCCCGTCGCCGACGCGAGTTTGTCGGTCCCGTACTTGAAACGAACGCCGCCGGTGTCGGAAGCCGATGTCGGCATGAAAGTCGTCGGCAAGTCGTCGGCCGACGGGGCGTTCAAGATCGAAGTGACCCCGTTCCGCGCCGAGGCCGGTGAGCCGCCGACGCTGGTATTCGTGACCGCCAAGGGCCACGGTGCCGGCTGGATGAACCTTGATGCGACGAAGGCCACGGCCAAGGTCGACGTCACGTTGCCGGCCGACATGCCCGTCGTTGGCCGGGTAATCGACACCGAAGGGAAGCCGATTGTCGGTGCGGCCGTGCGAGTCACGTCTCTCGCCGTGCCGAAGGATGGCAAGCTCGATTCGTTCCTGACCGCCTGGGGCAACGGTTGGCAAGACGCGATCTCCGGCCACGTTGGCGAGCGAACCTATATGCCGCCCGATGGGCCGGGTGGCGGCAAGACCGATTCGACGGGTCGGTTCACGCTCGTTGGGCTTGGCGCCGATCGGATCGTACAGATTGAAATCGACTCGACGAGCCACGGCAAGACGAGCGTGTACGTGATTACGAAAGACGGCTTCGACGCGGCCGCGATCAACAAGGCGGTCTTCGAAAAGATTCCCATCGAACTGAGAATTCCCGGCCAACCGCCAACGCTCAGCGGGCCGAAGGTCGAGGCCGTCGTTCAGGCGAACAAAATCATCGAAGGCACCGTGACGGACGCCGAGACCGGCAAGCCGGTGCCGGGGATCATGGTCAGTTCGAACTCCGGGTACAACAGCAGCGTGCAATCGACCTCGGACAAGGACGGCAGATATCGCCTGGCCGGCCTCTCGAAGCACCGCCAATACCTTGTGAACACGTTTACCCGTGACAAGAAATCCAACTACCTCTCGTGGTCCGCTCGCGTGAGCGATTCGGAAGGACTGGCCCCGATCCAACACGACATCAAGATGACGCGCGGCATCGTTGTGACCGGCAAAATCACGGACAAGCAGACCGGCAAGCCCGTGACCGGCGGCATTCGTTTCGCGCCGCTCCCGGACAACGCGTTCTTCGGCACGAGCCCGGCGTACAACGGCTATTCGTCGAGTCGCATGATGGAGGACGCGTCCAACGGCACGTTCCGCGTCGTGACGATCCCCGGCAAATCGGCCCTATTGCTTCAGGCGTATTCGCGAACTGCGGAAAAGATCGGCGGCGTGCGAGTCAACCCCTACCGCCCCGCCAGCCCCGACCCCGATCATCCCAAGCACTTCAGCGTCAACGGCGACGATATCACGATCGGGGCGGCCGGCAACTCGATCGAATTTCTCTCGAACGAACACGCCGTCAAGATCGTGGACCTGAAGCCGGATGTACCCGAAGTCACCGTGAATTTGACGGTCGATCGTGGCGCGACGGCCAAGCTCAGCGTCGTCGACCCGGACGGCAAGCCGCTCGCCGGCGCGATCGTGGCCGGTCTGACGGCCTCGTGGCCAAACACGTTCCCACTCGACTCGGACTCGGCGACGGTGTACGCCCTCAACCCCGCCAAGCCGCGAACGCTCTACTTGCTGCACCCGGAAAGAAAACTCGCGGGAACCGCGATCGTTCGCGGCGACGAGAAGGAACCCGTGGTCGCGAAGCTCACCCCGGCCGGAGCCATCACGGGTCGCCTGACCGATTCCGAAGGCCAGCCCCGACCCGGCATCGCCATGAGCCTGAACTTCGACGATGGCCCCGGCAGCGAACTCTACCGTCACGCCAAGCTCGCCCGCAAGCCAATCGTGACCGACAAGGACGGCTCGTTCCGCCTCGACCTGATCGTGCCCGGCGTGAAGTTCTACCTCGGCATGTCGAAGGGCCAGGAGTACTACGTCGGCGAGCCGAAAATCGGCATGAAGCAAGTCGAATCGGGTAAGACGCTCGACCTGGGAGCGATCAACGTGAAGGGGCAGCGGTTTGGACAATAAATCTGACGACCACTGGACGGACGAGTTGAGCGATCGACGAAACGAACTCGTCGATCGCAAACTCAACAATCGCTCGGCTCACCCTTCCCCCTTGGCTTGGGAAGGGTGAGCATGACGCGTCAAGTCATGTAATTCGGAGCCCTTTGCAAGTTTCCTCGTAGGTCCGCTCGAGTTCGAGCGAGACAAATTGATTGTCGCCAATCCAAAGAGGCAACGTCGGCAATACGTCGCCGACCACCAGGGCATGTTCCCAGGATTCCACCCGGAATCGGTCGCGGTAGTGAAACGGTCGGCACGAAACCGCATAGGTCGATTGATCCACCGTCCCCGGTGGTTTGGCGCCGATTCGGTCGGCCAACTCCGCGAAGAGGTTGGCCGATCGAGTTGTGACCGGATCGACGATCACAACGCAGACATCTTGCTGCAACATCGCGTGACACTTCGAGACGAATTCCTCACAAGCACTCGGCCGATCCTTGTTGCGCGGGCTGACAATCTCGACCGCCGCAACCAATCGGCGGCCCATCGTTTCATCGTAAACCCGAACTTCGTATTCGGGCGGCGACAATTCGTCCGTGTCGAGCAAGAGCGTCGGGGCCGCGGGCTCCCAAGCTTCGGCGGCATCGACATCCAATTCGCGTTCGTACTCGCGCGCGTTGTCCAATTCGAAGGCCCCGACATCAACTTCGACGAGCGTACCCAAATGAATTTTCAATCCACTACGAAATTGCGGTGGAAGAATCGAATTAAGTCGCACGGCCATGATGCCTGGCCAGAGCCCGTGGAGTTCCTCCCACGAGGCCAAGTTCATCACCGGCGGCCGAAAGTGATCGCGAAATGGCATCGACTTCGCTCCTTTCAACTGACTATATCCGCCAGCGTGCGATCTCGCCAACACTTGAAACTCGCCCATTTCCATTTTCGCGTTGCCCGCACGCCAACCGATGTAGTAGACTACTACTCCCGCCAATAGTCTCGCCCTGTCCCACCGACCAACGCCATGCTCTCCCATTTGACGACTCGATTCCGCGACTGCGACGGCCTGCATCGCCGCGACCTGCTCCGGGTCGGCATGCTCGGCGGACTCGGGCTGACGTTGCCAAGCCTGTTCGCCGGCCGGGCGGCCGCCAAGGGTCGCGCCGAGGACACGAACTGCATCGTCATCTGGACGCGTGGCGGCACGAGCCATCACGATACGTTCGACCCGAAGCCGGATGCACCGCAGAGCGTTCGCGGCGAGTATGGGGTGATCAACACGGCCGTCCCCGGCGTGAGGTTCGCCGAAATCTCGCCACGCATGGCTCGCGAGCTCAAACGCTATGCCCTCATGCGAAGCTGGAACCCGAAGAACGCCGGCCACGGCGTGGCCGACCAGTACGTTCTCTCGGGCCGTGAAGTGAACCCCGCCCTGATCTACCCGACTTTCGGCTCGGTCGTCAGCCGGCAGAAGGGGTTCAAGACGCGGATGCCGCCGTTCGTGCAACTCGGCGACAACGTCGATCGAACCAATGGTGGCGGGACGGCCGGCTACCTCGGCCAGGAACACAACCCGTTCGAGATTCACGCGAACCCGAACGTCGAGAAATTCAGCGTCCGCGACATTACGCCACCGGCCAGCGTGGACGCGAGTCGCCTCGGTCGCCGTCGCGGCATGTTGGAGAAGATCGATGGCCTCCAGCGCCAGGCCGATGCTCAGCCGAGTGCGTTCGCGGCGCTCGATCAGCATCAACGGGCCGCGTTGAACTTGATCACGGCTCCCGAAACGAAGGCGGCGTTCGACATTGGTGCCGAAGACCCCCGGCTCCGCGACAACTATGGCCGCAACCCGTTCGGCCAGTCGTGCTTGCTCGCCCGACGCCTGATCGAATCGGGTGTGCGGCTCGTCACCGTTTCCGATGGCGGCTGGGACACGCACGCCGGCCAGTTCCCGGCGCTCAAGAATCACCTGATCCCACGAATCGATCAAGGCCTGCCGGCCTTGTTGATGGACCTCGCCGACCGCGGCCTGCTCGAAACGACGCTCGTCGTGTGGCTGACCGACTTCGGCCGAACGCCGAAGGTGAACTCGGCCGGCGGGCGCGACCACTGGGCGTCGGCGGGCTTCGCGATCATGGCCGGCGCGGGCACGCCGGGCGGCTCCGTCCTGGGTCGAACGGACGAAGAAGGCGGCCGACCGACGCACGACGAATACCACAGCGAAGACATCGCCGCCACAGTCTACACGAAGCTCGGTATCCCGCTCGACCTCGAAACGACGACCCCCGATGGCCGACCGATCCGGTTGAACGAGGGGCGAGTCATTCGGGAATGGTGTTAGAGCGCCTTTCGAGTTGATGTCGCGTGTGCGACTGCGACCCTCGAAGCCATCGGCCGGGGCTAGCTGCTTGTCGCCGAAGCGGCTCGCACTCGGACCGCTTCGCGGTCTCAACCTTGGCTCGGAATCGGAGAGCCGCTTCGGCGACCAGCAGTTAGCCCCGGCCGATGGCTTCGAGGCCGGGGTCGCAGTCGCACACGCTACATCAATTCGCAAGGCGCTCTAAGCCCCGAGTATTGCGGAGTTTCTCGTGGAATCCAGCGAAAGCCTCATTCGGCGATCGACTTCCGACGCATCGCGATGATTCGCTCGGGAGTATCGGACGCAACGATCCAGTCTGCCCGAAGAGCTTTCACAAGGTCCTCGTGCGAGGCGGGTTCCACGACGATCAGGTTCACTCGGTGCGATTCGACGAATTTCACCCAGTCGCCTTCGGCATACTTCACTTCGATGAGCGCGTTCCAGAACTCCGGCGAATACACGTGCGCGTGCGTGAACATCAAGGTCGGCACGTTTGACCAGACCAGGAATTCCCCCTGCGTTTCGCTGGCGAACACGGATCCAGTGAACTGGCCATTCGGGAAATGTTCGCGGAGGGCCGACCGAAGTTCCGGCAGCCAGCGGCCCTCGTCGGCCGACGTGGCGTTGAGTTCGAGGGCCAGCCGCCAGGGGGTTCCCGGCGCGACCACATCGTCGACGCCTCGGGGCGTTCCGAAAATCGCCCCCTTGATCGGGGGGAATGCGAACATCGAAAGTAGGACGACGACCGCCGCGAACTTCGCCTTGCCCGCACTCGGTTCTTCGTCGGGCAAACCCGGGAGCGTCGGGAATCGGTCCGAGAGGCCGGGCCCGAGTCGAGCCAGCAGCCACACTGCGATCGTCCACCACCACAGCACCGCGCGGGCTTGCATCCAGGGCCAGAGGGCGAAAGCGAGTGCCAACAGCCGACCCGAAGCTCCAACCCTTCGACCGCCGAGGATTCGCACGAAGGCGAGGAGAACCAGGCTCATCAAGTACGGCCAGTGCGCCCCGGCCGACAGCGTGAGCGACATCGGGAACCATTCGGTCATCAGCTTCAAGTTCGGGTTCTTCGAAAAGGTGAGCACATGCCAGTAGAGCGTCGGCCCGTGCGGGTTCACGAGTGTCGCGAGCCCGCACAGGACGCCGAGCAACATCAACCTTCGGACTTCGCGATCGAGCCACGGCCGCTCCGCCTGTTGGCCAAGCGCGAACAGCCCAACTCGTCGGTGAATGACCCCTCGAATCGAAGGATCGAGTCGCTCAGCCAATTGGCCAAGCGTGAACAGCCCCAGTACCGCCAGCCCGACCACGAACGTGCCGTGCAAGTTCGCCCAGAGCAAGAACACGATCGGCAACCCAATCAGCGTTCGCCGCGATACGGTCGCCCCGCTCAGGCAATAGAGCACGAGCGTCACGAAGAACAGGCCGAACGCCTGGGGTCGTTGAATCGCCGACCCGGAGCCGATCGCCATCAGGTAGAGGAACACGCCGAGCGTCGCCCAGGTCGGCGAGCCGCCGAATCGTCGCAGGGCGAGCCACAACAGCGTGAACCGACCCATCGTCAGCAATAAGTGAAACGAGCGCAGCGCTTCGGCCCCGCCGACGAGCCGAGATTCGACATCACCCCCCGAGAAGGCCGCACCGAGTTGAAACAACTCGTAATAGACGACCTGCGATAGCCAGGCCACGTTCGCGAAGGGGACCGACTTGTCCGAGTATGGCGAGA
>JANLUE010001416.1:0-1778 GCA_031363325.1 Gemmataceae bacterium | reverse complement strand
AATTCGAGCGGACTCGACTCGGAGACTCCGTGGTTCGCTCCCGGCTCATCGGCATGTTTGGCACGTTGGCGTGGCTCGCGGCCGCGTTCCTGGGCTACTGCGCCCTGGTGCGGTACGACGGCACGCCGGGCGTCAGCGCGGCCCCGGTCGAACGAATTGCAGGCACCTCCAACCGCACGCGAATCGTTCTGTTCGCACATCCTCACTGCCCATGCACGCGGACGGCCATCGAACGGCTGAATCACATCGCACGTGAACCGGGTCGAATCGCCGACGTGGAAATTTGCTTTGTGTTGCCGAACGGAGCCGGTTCGGACTGGCGGTGCTCCGAGAACGTGCGATTCGCTTCGACAATGGCGAACGTCACCGTTCGTTGGGACATCGCCGGTCGAGAGTCGAGTTTGCACGGTGCAACGACGTCCGGCCACGTTGTCGCAATCGCGCCGAAAGGTTCCCCGTTGTTCCACGGTGGCATCACGCCGGCCCGGAGTCATCCGGGTTCGTGTGCGGGGTTCGATGCCGTGCTCGCGATTGCGCGTGGGGAAGAACCGTCGACCTGCTCGGCCCCCGTTTTTGGTTGCCCCCTCGAAGGCCCGGAGTGTCATGACTGAACGCGATTCATCGGCCCGCCGGGCCGAACTGTTTGCCGAACACCGGGCGGGCATCCACCGCCAGACCGATCGCCTGTTCTCGATCTTGATGCTGATCGAATGGGCGGTCGGCATTGGCGTGGCGATCTGGATCTCGCCGCGCACCTGGGCTGGCGTCGATAGTTCGACGCACGCGCACGTGCTGGCTGCGATCTTCCTGGGCGGGCTCATCGTCGGCCTGCCGGTCGCGCTCGCCCGACTGCGACCAGGTCGAGCTTCGACCCGGCACGTCGTCGCGGTCGGGCAGATGTTGTTCTCCGCCTTGCTGATCCACCTGACCGGCGGACGAATCGAGACGCACTTCCATATTTTCGTGTCGCTCACGTTTCTCGCCTTCTACCGCGACTGGCGAGTGCTCGTTTCGGGAACGGCCGTCGTCGCGCTCGATCACATTCTTCGCGGGTACTTCTGGCCCGAATCGGTCTACGGCCTCGCCTCGGGGGCCGACTGGCGCTGGGTCGAACATGCCGGCTGGGTGTTGTTCCTCGACTTCTTCCTGGTGCGATCCTGCCTGCACGGCGTGCGTGAGATGTTGGCGATCGCCGATCGCCGGGCCCGCGTCGAGGGACTCAAAGAATCGATCGAACTGACCGTCGCCGAGCGAACGGCCCAGCTTCGCGAAAGCGAGGAACGCGGACGGGTCGCCCTGATTGCGGCCGAGGGGGCGAGCAAGGCCAAGGGCGAATTCCTCGCCAACATGAGCCACGAAATCCGCACGCCGCTCAATGGCATCCTCGGGATGACCGACCTCGCACTCGATACCGAACTCACCCGCGTTCAACGCGAATACCTCGACCTCGTGAAGAGTTCGGCCGAGGCGTTGTTGATCGTCATCAACGACATCCTGGACTTCTCGAAGATCGAGGCTGGCAAGCTCGACCTGGACCCGACCTCGTTCGGCCTCCGCGACGCGCTCGGCGACACGATGAAGTCCATGGCGCTTCGAGCTCAGTCGAAGGGCCTGGAACTCGCGTGCCACGTGAAGCCCGACGTGCCCGACGGTCTGCTCGGCGACGCGGGCCGGCTGCGCCAAATTGTCATCAATCTCGTGGGGAACGCGCTCAAGTTCACCGAGGTTGGCGAAGTCGTGTTGCGGGTCGAAGTCGTCGAGAAGACCCCCGCCGGGCC
>JANLUE010001293.1:0-10928 GCA_031363325.1 Gemmataceae bacterium | reverse complement strand
CCACGTGCCCGGCATGGTCACCGTGCAACCACCCCCCGGCGAGAAGCCGCACCAGTACATTCGCCTTAATGGCCGCGAGGTGTTCAAGTTCGCCACGCGGCGAATGATCGAACTCACGCAGGACGCGATCCTCGACTGCCGGGCGATGGGCCTCGAGATCGATCTGTTGATACCGCATCAGGTGAATCAACGCATCATCGACGCGGCTCTGGAATCGACCGGCTTCCCGCCGGACAAGGTGATGGTCAACCTGAATCGATATGGCAACACGTCGGCCGCCTCCGTGCCGATCGCGCTGGACGAAGCGATGAAGGAAGGCCGAGCCCGACTCGGCGATACGATCCTGCTCGTGGCCTTCGGCGGCGGCCTGACCTGGGGCTCGGCGGTCATTACTCTGTGAACACATCGTTCGTCTCCCATCTCGAAGCCGCGATCGATGGCACGCGCCTGCCGGCCGGGCAACTGCACGGGATGCACGCGGGCCGACCGATCTGGGTCCGCTACGACCTCGACGCCATTCGGCAGACGGTGACTCCGAGCGACATCGCGAAGCGCCCGCCGACGCTCTGGCGCTACCGCGAATTGCTCCCCCTACCGTTCGATATCGAACCCGTCACGCTCGGCGAAGGGATGTCGCCGCTCCTCGACGCGCCCCGTCTCGCGTCGGAGCTTCGGCTCGGCCGCTTGCTGATCAAAGACGAATCGCAACTGCCGACTGGTAGCTTCAAGGCTCGTGGCATGACGACGGCCGTCAGCATGGCGAAGTGGCTCGGGGTCAAGCGACTCGCGTTGCCGACGGCCGGAAACGCCGGAGGCGCGGCCGCGGCGTACGGCGCGCGGGCCGGGCTCGAAGTCTTCGTCTTCATGCCGGCCGACACGCCGGGCGTGAACCAGATGGAAGTCGTCCAGTTCGGCGCGAAAGCATTTGCCGTGAATGGACTCATCAACGATTGCGGCAAGATCGTCGGTTCGTTGAAGGAGCGGGCCGGGTGGTTCGATCTCTCGACGTTGAAGGAACCGTATCGTCTCGAAGGCAAGAAGACGATGGGCCTGGAACTCGCCGAGCAACTCGGTTGGCGCTTGCCCGACGTGATCCTGTATCCGACGGGTGGGGGAACCGGGCTGATCGGCATGTGGAAGGCGTTCCAGGAACTGAGGGAACTCGGCTGGTTGAAGGCCGACAAGATGCCCCGACTCGTCAGTTGCCAGGCCGAGGGGTGTGCCCCGATCGTGACCGCCTTCGACAAGGGCGAACGATTCGCGGAGTTGTTCCCGAACGCCCGCACCGTGGCGAGCGGCCTGCGCGTGCCGGCCGCCGTCGGCGACTTCATGATGCTCGACGCGATTCGCGCGAGCAACGGCCGCGCCGTCGCGGGCCGCGAAGCGACGATTGGCGAGTGGATGATCCGGAGCGGCTCGCTGTCTGGCATCAGCATCTGCCCGGAGACGGCGATTTGCTTCGAAGTCCTGGAGCGACTCGTGCGCGAAGCGTGGATCAAGCCGGACGAGGAAGTGGTCGTGTTCAACACCGGGGCAGCGCAGAAGTACATCGAAGCGCTGCCGCCGAACCTACCGCGCTTGGACAAGGATGGAGACGTGGCGGCGGCGATTGGCCTTTAGAGTCCGCGAGGATCAACTGATCGAAACAGGTGAGTTGAGAGTCTCAACGGCGACGGGTGCCCCACTTGATACGAGACCTCTATGAAAGTTGTCGAATTCGTGGGCAAGTGATGCGAGCCCAATCTGTTGGTAACAATCGAATCGGCTACGTGCGATATCCTCAACTCGAAGGGCCGCCGTCACAACTCTCAAGTGATGGAGAATGGCGTGACAATCGCCGCGACCGAAGGCGTTATCCAGTTCCAATTTCATCGCCGCAGTGACGTCGTGTTTGTTCAACGCCTTCGGTGCTGGCGTGCCGCCCCGACTTATCCAATTCAAGTCGGAAGCCATTCCGTTCAAGCTTTGACGCCGTGCGTCGTCGAGAGCTTCCCAAAGTTCGGAAAGTCGGTCCTCAATGATTTCCGCCTCCGCTTCATTGCCGACTTCCAACAACTGATGCCGTTGTAACAATAGGTCCGCGTATTCGCGGTAATTGGCATCGACAACTGGTGCTTCGGGTGTCATGGAATCAGCTCTCGTCAATTTCCCAGAAGATTCGAGTGGCAATCAAATCGGCTTCGTACTGTGCCAGTGGCACAATCGCGACCGGGCAAACGTTTCCGGCCTCGTTCGTTCCGGGCTTCAAGCAAACCTCAAGCTGTGGCGAAACCGGTCCATCCGCAAACGGCCCGGTGCCCTGACCATGAACGAAATCCGCCATGTTCTTTCCCGATGCACCATTTCGTCCGTCATCCAAATGTTTCGGAATGAGATGTCCTGGCAACCCACGCCAACTTTGAGTGACGGACATTCCCTTTCGATTCACGCGGACGTTTCCGCATCGTCCACGTCGATATCGCAAACGATCGATCCCGCTGAACGCACTCCCAGGCAACTGCGCCGTGAACCGACGAGCGGCAGATGGTCCGTCGGATCACGGTACATCGGGCGAACAATTCTGGGCACGTGCTCCAAACTCCGTTCGAGTTCCAAAATCGAACATACGCCACCGCGTAAATCCTAACAAATGCTTCGGAACGATGCGAGGCAAAAATCCAATCCATGAAATTCACCCCCCCAACTCGACCGCCTCCTCCCAGTGTTCGTACAGGACTTTCAGTCGATCTTTCGCGTCCTCGAAGTCTTGCATCGTCTCCTTGACCAGGTTCGCGTCGCGGTAGATCTCTGGCGCGACCATCTTCGCTTCAAGCTCGGCGACTAACTCTTCTTGCTCCATCACTTCGCGCTCGAGTTCCTCGACCTTGCGGTATGGGAACTTTCGCTTTCGCTTCGCGACCTTGGTTGATGTGCCGGCCGTGGCCTTCGCTTCGATCGGGGCGGTCCTCGCTCGGCGATTGGCGGCGTCCGCGGCAGCCCGAGTCGCACACAGCGATTCGTACAGGTCGTAGTTCCCGTACACGACTTCGACTTTGTCCGGCTCCATCACGACGATCAGGTCCGAGACCGCGTTCAGGAAGTAGCGGTCGTGGCTGACCACGATCACCGTACCATCGAACTGTTTGACCGCTTCCTCGAGCGCGTCGCACGCCCAGATGTCCAGGTGGTTGGTCGGCTCATCGAGGATCAGGACGTTCGCCCCTTCCACGACGAGTCGGGCCAGGGCCGCCCGGCTTCGTTCGCCGCCGCTACACTCACGCACCGGTTGATCGATGATCTTGCCGGCCAGGCCGAATCGGCCCAGGAGGTCGCGAATCGACTGATCGGTGATGTCCGGATCGGGTCGCGGCCAGACGGCCCGGATGATCGTCTTGTCTTCGTCGAGAAGGGCGAGAAGTTGATCGAGGTAGCCGGTCTGGATCAAGTGGCCGCGCTTGACGACCCCCTCGGTCGGTTGCTCGTCGCCGAGAAGGATTCGCAACAGCGTCGTCTTGCCGCAGCCGTTTGGACCCAGGATGCCGAGCCGTTTGCCGCGCTGAAGTTGAAAGCTAAGGTCTTTGAACAGTCGTTTTTCGCCGAACGCCTTGCCGAGTCGATCGACCTCGAACACGACATCGCCGGAGCGCGTGACCTGGCCGAAGTGCATGCGCGGCACCTCGACGCGCGATGGGGCCTCGATCCGTTCGATCTTGTCGAGCGTCTTCTGCCGCGACTGGGCCTGCTTCGCTAGTTGGCCGTAGTGCACGCGGCGAATGTACTCTTCCTGTTTCTCGATGTACTCCTTCTGAGCATCGTACTCGCGCAGGTGCTGCTCGTACCGCTCGTCGCGCAAGCGAACGTATTGCTTGTAATTGCCGGGGTACGATGTGATCTTTCGATCGTGCAATTCGAAGATCTTGGTGACGACCTTGTTCAAAAAATAGCGGTCGTGCGAGACGATGAGCATCGCCTGGGGTTGTTGCACGAGGTAGTTCTCGAGCCAACGAACCGTGGCGATGTCGAGGTGGTTGCTCGGCTCGTCGAGCAGCATGATGTCCGGCGAGGCGAGCAGCATCTTGGCGAGCAACAGGCGACGCTGTTGCCCGCCGCTGAAGGTTCGAACCTCGCGATCGTTGTCGGCCGGTAGAAAGCCGAGCCCTCCGAGGACCGTCTCGACCTTGTGGTCGAGCGTGTAGGCATCGTTGTTGCGCAGCAGTTCGGTGAGGCGGTCGAAACGTGCCGACAGGGTCTTCTGTTCGCTTTCGCCGGTGGCCGTGCTCATTTGCTCGGCGACGCGAACCAATTCTTCCTGGGCATGCAACAATTCGCCGAGGGCGGACTTGGCTTCGTCGAAGAGCGTTCGGCCCGCCGGAAACTCCGCATGTTGTTCGAGCAAGAGGGCCCGCGCCCCGGCGTGCAGACGAAGATCGCCCGCGTCCGGAGTATCTTCGCCGGCCAGAATGCGCATGAGCGTCGTTTTGCCGGCCCCGTTCGGGCCGACGAACCCCACTCGCTCGCCGTGGTGCAACTCGAACGACAATCCGTCGAACAGCGGGCCACGATCGAAGGCCCGCGTCAGGCCGGAACAACTCATCAACAACATTCGATGATCCTGGGGCGTGGCCAGCCCGTGGCGATTCGCGACGTGTTCCGCTTGAGTGGCGCGTCCCATCGTTGTATCGCGCGTTGGCTTGGGATTGATGCCCCGTTTCGTGTTGACGTTCCCGAGTCACAAGACAAAATATCTTCCGCCAAATTCGCGGCTTTCATCACCGATTCATGTTTGGTCAATTACTCTACTCTCAAATTCTCATCTTTGGGAGAGTCCCATGCGATCCGTGAAGTTCGGCCTGGCCTTGGCCGCGGGCTTGTTGCTCGTTCTGCCGGCGTCGGCACAGCGACAAGGCGGTCAGCGCCCGGGTGGTCAAGGTGGTCAGGGCGGCCAACGGCCGGGTGGCGCGGGTCAGGGCGGGGCGGGGTTTGGCGGTTTCGGCGGTGGTGGCGGACTCGTCAGCTCGATCGCCCGGAGCCCGGAGTTGCAGACCGAACTCAAGATGGACAAGGAACAGGTCGAAGCACTGACGGCCGCGCTCACGAAGGCTCGCGAAGAATCGCGCGAACTGACGATGAAGCTATTCACGCCGGGAACCACGGCCGAAGAGCGAACCGAGATCGGCAAGAAGGTCAAGGAGTCCACCGATAAGGCGGTCGCCACGGTCCTCAAGCCGGAACAAGTCAAGCGGATCACGCAACTCGAGACGCAACAGGGCGGCCTCAACATGTTCACCAAGAAGGAAGTCGTCGAGGCCATCAAGATCACCGACGAGCAGAAGGAAAAGATTGCGGCCATCACGAAGGAACTCGGCGACGATCGCCGCGAATTGTTCGGCCAGAACCGCCGACCCGACGCCGCGACGAACGAGAAATGGGCGGCCCTTCAGAAGGACGCCAAAGAAAAGGCCGTGAACACGTTGACGACCGAACAGAAGTCGGCCCTGACCGAACTCACGGGTGCCCCGTTCGAGTTCAAGGGTGCCCTGGCGTTTGGCGGCGGGTTCGGGCAGGGTGGCCAGGGCTTGGGTGGCGCGGGCGGGTTTGGCGGCCAGGGCTTCGGCGGGGCCGGGGGCTTTGGCGCGGCGGCCGGCGGCTCGGGCCAGTTGCTGTCCCCGCGCCTTCAGGACACGCTCAAGCTAAGCGACGAACAAAAGAAGCAAGTGGAAGAGATTCAGAAGGAAGCCGACGCGAAGCTTGAGAAACTGCTTTCCGAAGAACAGCGCAAGCAACTCAAGGAGGCACGGGCCGGTGCCGGCGCACCGGGGGGCGCTGCTCGGCCGCAACCGAAGAAGAAGGACGATTGAGTTGGTGATACGAATCGGGTGCGAGGCCGCGTGTCACGCCACGCGGCCTCGCCCTTTCAATCTGCCGCAATTCCCCGCCCCGCGCTTCGATGGTTAGCCGAGTGGCCCCAGCGAGGCAGCCATGGCGGACGCCGGTCTCTTCGACGATACAGCGAACTTCGCGGCAATCGCCTGCGATCAGATCCCGCAACTCGTCTGGGTCCTCGACGACGCCGGCCGGCTGGTGTTCGCCAATCGGGCGTTCGTCGATTCGAGCGGCACGCTCGTCGGCACGTTGGCCCCCTGGGGCCGATTCCTGTCGGCCGACGACGCCTGGGCGTTTCAATCGGCCTGGAACGCGGCGAGTCGATTCGGCACGCCGGTCGAATTTGAAGGGGCGTTGCGGACGCTCGATGGCGATCAACGCTGGCACTTGTTTCGGCTGAATCCCGCTCCGGGCCCGAACGGCCGACTCTGGTTCGGAACCGCCACCGATATTCACGCCCGCAAGGAAATCTCCCGCGAAGTCGAAGGACTCAGCGCCCGGCTCGATGCCGAGATGGCCAAGCGGGCCGCCGACGCGCCGGGCCGATCGCGACTCTCCGCGTCGTCGGGCGAGCGCTATCGGAAGAAGACGGAACTGCTGCACGAGATCCTCGATCGCCTGTTCGAAGCGGTCGTCGTCTATGACGCGGCCGGCCAAGTGCTTCTCTTCAACACGATGGCCCATGACCTGTTCGGCCCCGGCACGCTCGCCCTGCCGGCCGCCGACTGGCCGGCCCGGATCGGCTTCGTCAATCTCGATGGTTCGACCGTCGTGCCGGTCGAAGAATTGCCGGCGACTCGGGCCTTGCGCGGCGAACCGTCCGTCGAGTCGGAGTTCTTCGTCGATGGGCCGACGGGTCGGCGACGGTGCGTCGGTCGCGGGACGACTCTTTGGGATGGACTGGGCGGTGTTCGGGGCGGCGTGACCGTCTACCGCGATGTGACCGACAAACGCCGAATGGAAGAGCAACTCGCACATTTACAGAAGCTCGAAGCAATCGGGCACCTAGCCGTCGGGATCGCCCACGAGATCAACACGCCCGTCCAATTCGTCGGCGACAACTTGCGGTTTCTGGCCGGTGCGTTCCGCGACCTGACGGCCGACGGGCCGGCCCCAGACTTGTCGTTCATCCTGACGGAGATGCCGGCCGCGATCGGTCAGAGCCTCGAAGGGATCGACCGCGTCGCGGCGATCGTCCGGGCCGTCCGAGAATTCGCCGCCCCCGGGCCGGACGACCCGACGAGCGTGTCCGTCAATCGGGCGGTGGAAAACGCCGTGGCCGTCACGCGAAGTGTGTGGAGCGCGGCCGCCGAACTGACCACCGACTTCGACCAGGAATTGCCAGTGGTGCCGGGATACGCCCGCGACCTGAGCCAGGCGATTTACCATTTGCTGATGAACGCGGTCGAGGCCGTCGAGTCGGGCCGACCATCGGCAACTGGGCGACCTGGCCGAATCCTCGTGCGGACCCGCCTCGTCGGCGAGTCGGTCGTCGTAAGCGTCTCGGACAACGGCTGCGGCATCCCGGCGTCGATCAAGCCGAAAGTGTTCGATCCATTCTTCACGACGAAGCCCCCCGGTCGCCACACCGGCCAAGGTCTCACCCGGGTGCTCGGCAGCGTCGTGAAGCGACATCGCGGCACGGTCGAAATCGCCAGCGAACCCAACGTGGGCACGACGGTGACGGCGCGTTTGCCGGTTCGCTGGCCGGACGAACCGCGACCGACGCAGGTACGCGTAAAGTAGTCAAATCACATAGTCGTCCGCGAACATGCGGGCTCGCTTCGGGGCGATGAACACCATTTCGCCCGCCTTCAATTGAAGCGACGCATATCGTTCTTGAACCACGTCGACGTTGACCAACATGCCGAATTGCTCGGCGTAGAGCCGCACTTTCACGACCGCGCCGGCCGGGTTGATGTGCGTGATCTTGGCTTCGAGGGCACTCGTCCCTTCTCGGACGCGCGACAGGTCGAGTTCGTGTGGCCGAACGAACACGCGTCCCTCGTCGCCGCCGATGGGTACATGTGGCAGGGGCATTTCGATGTGACC
Source organism: Gemmataceae bacterium (assembly GCA_031363325.1). GTDB lineage: Bacteria > Planctomycetota > Planctomycetia > Gemmatales > Gemmataceae > SIAJ01. The sequence goes on along the minus strand of JANLUE010001293.1, from coordinate 3,014 downwards.
GAGCATCGCTCGGCCATCGAGCAATCGCACCGGGAAGATGTTCACGTTGCCCAGAAAATCCATGACGAAAGCGTTGGCCGGGTGCTCGAAGACTTCGGCTGGTGTGCCCGATTGTTCGATCCGCCCCTGGTTCATAACGACGACCTTGTCGGCCACCTCGAACGCTTCTTCCTGATCGTGCGTGACGAACAAACTGGTCACGTGGAACTCGTCGTGGAAGCGCCGCAGCCAGACCCGAAGCTCCGAGCGCACCTTGGCGTCGAGGGCGCCGAACGGTTCGTCGAGGAGCATGACCCGGGGCTCCGGAGCGAGCGCGCGGACCAACGCGATCCGCTGCTTCTGCCCGCCGGAGAGCGTGGCTGGAAAGCGATCCGCATATTCTTCGAGCCGCACCAGATGCAGAAGCTCGGACACGCGGTCCTTGATCCGTGGCTCGGCCCACTTGCGAACCCGCAGCCCGAACGCCACATTCTCGAAGACGGTCATGTGCCGAAACAAGGCGTAGTGCTGGAACACGAACCCGATGTTCCGATCGCGGGCGCTGTGCTGGGTGACTTCGTCATCCCGGTAGTAAACGGCCCCCGCGTCCGGCACCTCGAGCCCGGCGATGATTCGCAAGAGCGTCGTCTTGCCCGAGCCCGACGGCCCCAGCAAGGCGACGAGCGCGCCGGTTGGAGCGTCGACCGTCACATGATCGAGGACGACCTTCTTGCCGAACCGCTTGCAGACTTCTTTCGCCGTAATGCTCATGCGACTCAGTTTCGGGTTGTCGGCGCGATTGTCCAGGCGAACACCCGAGTCGATTCCGTCGCCGCTTTGTAACGGAGCGAGCCGTCGATCGCTCAGCCCTACCCGAACGACTAGGCGACCGGGTATCATGTTCTTCACAACCTCAATCTCTTCGGGGACCGGACATGCGTGCCGCTCGTCTCTTCGCCTTTGGTTTCGCCGTGATCGGGCTGATTTGCCTCGCCACGCCCACCGTACTGGTCGCACAAAAGGTCGCGGAAAAAGCTCCCGACGTCCCGCCCGCGAAAAAGGCCGCCGAGAAGAAGGAAGCGAAGGACGAGCCGTTCGACCAACGGAAAGTGGATGTCGAGACGATCAAGTCGGCCGGGCTCACGGAGGAAACGCAATCGCTGACCGACTTCTTCAAGAACCACACGGTGACCGAGGCCGACCGGGGCAAAATCCTCGGGCTCATTCGGCAACTCGGCGACGACACCTTCGAGGTCCGCGAAGTCGCGTCCGATCAACTCTCCAAGTCGGGCGTGCCGGCCATCGCCTTGATGCGGGCGGCCATGAACGGCAAAGACGCGGACCCGGAAATCGCCCGCCGTTGCGAACTGGCACTGAAGTTCATCGAGAAGGTTCCGACCCGATCGCTCGCGATCGCGGCCGCCCGGTTGCTCGCCCCCCGAAAGGAAGCGGGCATCACCGATGTGATGTTGAACTACCTCCCCCTGGTCGACGAGGAAGCCGTCGCCGAGGAAATTCGCAATGCGCTCGCCGCCCTGGCCGTTCGTGACGGCAAGCCGGATGCGACGCTCGAAGCGACCCTGGAAAACAAGGACGTGTTGAAGCGTGGGGCCGCCGCCGAGGCATTCGCTCGCGCCAACGACAAGGCGAGCCGGGGCCGCATGAAGGAATTGCTGAAGAAAGAACCCGACAACGCGGTGAAGTATCTCGTCGCCCTGGCGCTCGTGCAGGACGCCAAGGAAAAGGACGTTGTGCCGGAAGTCATCAAGTTGATGGCCGAGGTTCCCTTTGAACAAGGTTGGAAGGCCGAGGAACTTCTGTGGCGACTCGCGGGTGAAGATGGGCCGCCGATCTCGCTCGGTGCCGAGCCGGCCGCTCGCCAGAAGGCTCGCGACGAGTGGCAGAAATGGTGGACCGCGAACGAGAAGAAAGTCGACCTCGCCAAGCTCGATGGCGACGCTTCGTACGGCCTCACGATCGTCTGCGAGACGCCGTTCCGCGGCGGCGGGATTGGCCGGGTCGTGGCGCTCGGCGGCGATGGCAAGGAACGCTGGAGCGTCAAGAACGTCAACTGGCCGATGGACGCCGTGCCCCTGCCCGGCAAGCGCGTTCTGATCGCCGAACACAATCGCAACCAGATCGTCGAGCGCGAGATCGACGGCAAGGAAATCTGGCGCGAGAACATCAACCAGCCGGTGAACGTCGGTCGTTTGCCGAATGGGACGACCTGGGCCGTCGGCCGAAATCAAATCATCGAATGGGAACGTGGCGACAAGGCGAACAAGAAGCACACGTTCGACTTCGTCCGGAACGAATACGACATCGTAGCCGGCGCGCGCCTGAAGAACGGCGAGTACGTGCTGCTCACTCAACAGCAACAGTTGCTTAAGGTGGACCGCAAGGCGACCGTCACGAAGGCGCATGGGCTCGGCGGCAACGGCGTGAACTACTACGCCTCGGTGGACATTACCCCGACCGGCAAGGCCCTGGTCACCTTGATGAACTCGATCGTCGAATATGACATCGAGACGGGCAAGGCCGGCTGGACCGCGAACACGCAGTTCGCCACGTCCGCCGTGCGGCTTCGCAACGGCAACACGTTGGTCGCGATCCAGAACAATCAGAAGGTGATCGAACTCGACAAGGACGGCAAGCCGACCAAGTTCCAGTACACCGGCGGGGACAACACCTACAAGCCGTTCCGGGCGTTCAAGCGGTAGGGTTGGGTTTCGGACCAACGGTCTGTGCGGAAAGAGCTCGAACAACTTCTCGAAACGAGGTTGTTCGAGTTCGTTTCGTTTCAGGGCCGGTGAATAAAACGCCAGTGCCCACCTCATCGGAGACTCACATGCGGCAACTGGCCCTTGCGGCGATCGTCGTGCTGGCGATCGGCGGAGTTGGAAACGGAGACGACGCCGAGAAAGACCTGAAGAAACTGACGGGCACGTGGGAGGAAGTCTCGAACGTCATCAACGGCACGGCGCGGTCGGCCGAGGAAGTGAAAGGCTCGACGGTCGTGATCGACGCCTCCGGAA
>JANLUE010001273.1:0-3982 GCA_031363325.1 Gemmataceae bacterium | reverse complement strand
CGCGTCCCAGAATCGAATCGTACGGTCCCACGCGGCCGAGATAATGCTGCGGCCGTCGGCCGTGAACGCCAGCCCCGTCACTTCGGCCTTGTGCCCGGCGAGCAGTTGCACCGGGTTGCCGTTGTTCGCGTTCCAAAGCCGCACCTGATGGTCCCAGCCCGCGGTCGCCAGAAGCTCTCCCTCCGGGGCGAATGCGATCGCCGAACAGACGCGGGCATGGGCGGCGAGCGACAACCACTCCTCGCCGGTGCCGGCGTCCCAAACTTTCACCGTCCCGTCGCCTCCGGCCGACGCGAAGCGTTCGCCATCTTGGGCATACGCGACGGCGCAGACTTCGCGCGCGTGGCCGTTCAGCACGAACTGTTGCTCGTTCGTTTCGAGGTTCCACAAGCGAACGGTGCCATCTTCGCCACCCGAGACAAGTGCGAGCCCGTCCGGCGAGAACGCGATCGACGAGACGCCATCGCTGTGGCCGTGCAACGTCTGGAGTTCTTCGCCGACGGCCCAGTCCCAGAGCTTGATCACCTTGTCCCAGCCGGCGGTCGCGAGGCGCGAGCCGTCCATCGCGAAGGCCACGGTCGTGACCTGGGCGACGTGACTGCGCAGCACGTTCATCTCGATGCCGGTCGCCAGTTCCCACAGGCGAACGGTCGCATCGGCCCCGGCGGTCGCGAGCATCGCGCCATCGCCGGAGAAGGCGAGGGCGTTCACTTCGCCGGCGTGGCCGCGCAGGGCCTGGACCATTTCGCCGGTGGCGACGTGGAACACGAGGACGGACGCATCGCCGCGCGAGGCCGCGATCATCGAGCCGTCCGGGCTGAGTGCGAGCGCGTTGAACGCGGTGCCACGAACCGGGAGTTCGGGCGTTCGTTGGGGGGCCGGGCTGTTTTTTGAAATCGGCTCGGCGACGGGCTTCGCTTCGGGAACGGTGTCGAACGGACTCGCGAGGTCGGCCACCGTGAAGGCCGGCGGCAGTGGCGAATCGGAGACGAGCGAGATCGCGTCGGCGAAGATCGTCGGCATCGGCTCGGCCGAATCGGCGACTTCCTCGGCCACCGGAATTTCCGGGGGGGTCTGCACGAGCGCGACCGGGGGCACGCCGATCACGGGCAACCGAACGTCCGGGAGGGCGTCGGCCATTGGCAAGTCCGGCGCGGTCACGATCACTTCCGGAATCGCGACGGTCGGCAACTCGATCCCTGGAATCGCCACCTCGATCGCTCCCCCGGTCGTCGCATCGCCGATCAACGAGACGTCGTCGAGCAGAACGGTCCCCATGTCCGAGCCGAGCTCGGTCCCGAACAGTTCCATGGTCGGAGCGGAGTGCGTCGGCAGATCATCGATCGGGATGCGCAAGGGCGTCCGATCGTCGGATTCAATTGTGGCGATGTGAAGCGTCGGCCCGGCGAACGGGGCCGCCTCGGGCAATTGGGCGTCGAGCACGCGCAACGGTGGAAGCTTAATCTCGGGCGGTGCGGCGTCGTCCGTCGGTTCGGGCACGCGGACTTCGGCCACCGGGAAGGCCGGCGTCAGGTCGCCGAAGTTCAACATCTTCGGCGGATTGGCCCGCGGTGGAATCGGCGGTGGCCCGGGTAAGTTGGGCGAGGCCGGTGCGGTCGGCCGGCGCGGCGGCGCGGGCACGTTGATCCTTGGGCCCAGGCTCGGGCCCAGAATGTCTTCGAGGAGCGGCGTCATCGGCGGATCGGACCACGCGTCAACGATGCCTTCGTCTTCGCCCCCCGGGCCCGGACCGGGCGGTGGGATGGGAGTTGGCCGACGAACAGGTGGCGAAATCGGTCTTGGCGGAGGAGGCGGCAAAGCGGGTTCGGACATCGCGGGAGTCGGCGTGTGCCGCGTCGTATCGTCTTCGCCGAGAGCACGTGGAGGCGGCGTTTCACGCGGGTTGTACGCGCCGGACGAACGAGCCTCGTTGCTCGATTGCACGCGAATCGTCGCCAGTTCCGCCCCGGTCTGCGTGTCCCATATTCGCACCGTCCGATCGAGGCTGCTCGACGCCACGCGTCGGCCGTCCGGCGCGAACGACACCGAAGTGACCACGCCCCCGTGTCCGCCCATCGACGACACCACGTGGCCCGTCGAGACTTCCCAAATCTTGACGACGCGATCCCAGCCCGCCGACGCGAGCAAGCGACCATCGGGCGAATACGTGACGCACGTGACTTCGCCGGCGTGGCCACGCAATGTCGTTACTTCACGCCCGGTGACCGCGTCCCAGAATCGAATCGTGTGGTCGAGGCTGCCCGAGGCGACTGACTTGCCGTCCGGCGCGAACGCGACGCTCGTCACGTCACCGGCATGGCCCATCAGCGTAAACGTGCACGTCCCGGCCCGCACGTTCCAAACGCGCACGGTTCGATCCCAACTTCCCGAGACGGCGGCCAGCCCGTCGGCGCTCACCGCGACCGACGTGACCATGCGAACGTGCCCGGACAGTACGGCGGACGGCGTGCCATCGGGCCGCCACAACCGAACCGACTTGTCCCAGCCGCCCGAAACGATCGGCCCATCGGCCGGCCCGAACGCGACCGACGTGACGACCCCGCCATGGCCCTTCAAGACGGCCACGCATTCGCCCGTGTCCGGTCGCCAGACGCGAACGGTCTTGTCCCAACTCGTCGTGGCCAGCCGGTCGCCGGTCGGCGAATAGGCCAGGCCGCTGACGACGCCGGAATGCCCGGACAAGGCGCGCAGGTCCGCGCCCGTATTGGCGTCCCAAAGGCGAGCCGTCTTGTCCCAACTCGCGGTCGCCAACGATTTCCCATCGGGCGAAAAGGCGACGGCGGTCACGTCCCCGGTATGGCCCCGATGTGGCGCATCGGTGTGGTCGGGAAGTTGCATGGAGCGTTTCTCAGCGAACGGATACGGGACCAACGTTTCGAGCGGGGTGTGGGCGACGGGTTCGGCGGCCGCACCGGGCGGGCGGACGATTTTACTGAGCGAGTCGGCGACGCGTCGCAAGTCGTCGCCGAGCAACTTGCGAACTTCGTCCATCGAAATCGAACTACTGCCGTCCGGAATCGGCGGCGGTTGCCGGAACAGATCGATGTCGTCGCCGTCCGTTCGGACGAGGCCGAGTTGATGGGCGGTCGCGGCATACTGTCGGGCGGCCGGCGAATGGGCGTCGGTCACGAACACCGGCTTGCCGCGCGCCGCCGCCTGGCTCACGGCCGAATCGAACGGGATCGCGTGCGGCAACAGGCTGGACGCGAACGCGCGCCGCAGTTCCGTCTCCCACGACCCGCCGAGTGGCTCGCCCGACGGAAGCGTTAGCAGAATGCCGCGCAGTTGCACGGCGCAGCCTTCGTCTTGAACGCGCTTCACGGTGTTCAGGAACGGTGGCACTTCCTTGAACGCGGTCGGCTCGGCCCGGACAACGAGCAAGGCGTCGTCGGCCGCCCACAGCAGCTTGCGAATCTGTGAAGTCGCGAGCACGGCCGGCGTATCGATGATCGCCCAGTCGTAGCCGGCGAACGCCGTTGCTCGATTGAGCAGGTCGAGGAATTCGTCGAGCGTGTGGGCGGGCCGCGCCGGATCGCCAAACGGGTCGGTGACGTCGAGCCCGGGGACCACATCGCGCCAGAGCGGAGCAGTGCTGACCACGCCGAGGTCGGCGAGCGTATCGGCCGAACGGCGCGATAGCCCGAGGGCGGCAAGCGAGCCGGCGGCCGCGTCGCAATCGGCCAACAGGACTCGCTGACCCGCCAGGGCCGCCGCGGCGGCCAGCTTGACGGCGGCCGTCGTTTGTCCCACGCCCGCCTTCGGACTCGCCAGCAACAGCTTTCGCACGCGGTGCCCCAGGGTGGGGGTTGAGACAAAGTTTGCCGGTTACGGTGGTTACATGGAGTATTGATTATGGGCCGACCGCGCCAACCGGACAATGGAATCCCGACCCTTCCGCCGGCCATTTCATCCCTGCGACCCGAATAAACGGACCCAGGTGTGTATCGGCTGACCCTTTCGG
>JANLUE010001227.1:0-4337 GCA_031363325.1 Gemmataceae bacterium | reverse complement strand
CCGCCCTGGGTCTGGGTCCGGTTGCCTGGTGATTTCATCATTCCCCCCTCGGTTTCGGCGGGATCGTGGGGGCCGCGAACGTTCCGCTCGGCAGGTCGAGCCAGCGGCGGAGTTCGTGGGCGGTCGCTTCCGGGTTCGGGTCGCGGGCCGACTTCGTGGGTGGGAGCATGTCGAGCCCCCAGCGGAACACTTCGCGACGAACGCGCAACATCCGGGCGACTTCATCCGCGTCCGGGTCGGGAGTCGATTTCGCAATGGCCGCCGGCGGTCGGCTCGGCGGTTCTTCGATCGGGTTCGGCAAACCCTGCAGGCGCTGTTCGATTGGAGTCGGGATGTAGATTGGTTGCTGAACGTAACGAATCTCGGTCGGCGAGAAAGCGAATGCGCCAAAAACGACACTGAGCCCCGCGAAAAACGCCGTTGCCGAGGGCCAGGCCCACCAGGGCGCGCGGGGGCTGCCGGCCGCCTGACCGGCCGCGAACAAGAGCGCGTCGCGACTGAGCGTCGGGGCCTGGGGAGCCAGGCGCCGCAGCGAGTCGGCCAGCGGGGTCAGTTCTTCCGGTTGGTCGGGCATGGTTCACTCATTTGTTCGCGGAGGGCGGATAGTCCGGCGGTGTAGCGCCGCCAACACGTCGCCGCCGACCCGCCGGTCAGGTCGGCAATCTGTTCAAACGTGAGGCCGCCCCACAGGTGGGCGACGATGATCTCCCGCTGTTCGAGCGGAAGCGAGCCGAGGGCCTGGGTGGCGGCCAGGGCATCGAGTCGGGCGGGGTCTTCGGACGGCGTGAACCACAAGGGGGCGTCGGCCGCGACCTTGCCTTCGTGGTTCTGGCGACGGCGCTCGGCCCGCAACTCCGAGATCGCCCGATTGCGAACCGCCCGGTACATCCAGGCCACGGGGTGATGCGGCGCGACCGCTTGCCGGGCCAGCTTGATGAACGCTTCCTGGACCACGTCTTCCGGCGCGCGACACCACTGCCGCGCGTACAGCACGAGAGCCGGCAAGTACCGGTCGATCAGATAGCCCAGGTGGTCCGGGTCCATTATCAGTACGACGCACGGGCGACGGGGTCATTTCACCGGACGGTACCCAGCTTGTATACCGTTTCACATGACGCGCATACTTTTCGCCGCCTTTCTCGTCGTCACACCGGCCGCAACGGCGGAGCCGGAACTTTGGGTCGGCTACACCGAACTGCGGACCGACCTGCCCGGCGGCCGGCACGCCAACGTCCGAACGATGAGGGCGACGATGGTTCGAGTCGATGGCTCGGGGAGAAAACGACTCGCTGAGGAACTGGCGCGCGAGCCCGATACGTGCACTCAGTTCGTCGGCTGGTCGCCGGACGGGAAGACGGCGATCGTCTCGCAGGGCTGGGAAAGCCCTGAAAATGCGAAGTGGGAAGAAGAACATAAGACTTTTCGCTTCACAAAAGATGGCTGGCGCCTCGATTCGTACCTTCTCGACATCGGCACGGGCAAGGCAACGAACGTGACGGCCGTCGAACGCGTGAGCTTCTACAACGGGGGCGGCTTCTTTTGGCCGAACGATCCCTCGGCGATTGGCTTCACGGCCCTGATCGACGGCCAATCACATCCGTTCCGGATGGACCGCGATGGCCGCAACAAACGCGATCTGACCAAAGATTCCAAGTCGTTCACCTATGGCTTCACGGCCACGCGGGACGGCAAACGAATCGCCTACCACAAGGATTACCAGATCGTTCTGGCCGACGCGGACGGATCGAACCCCGTGTCGGTCAAGACCGGGAACTCATTCAACTTCGTACCGACGTGGTCGCCGGATGGGAAATGGGTGCTGTTCGTGAGCGGCGAACATTACAATTGCCACCCGCACATCGTCCGGGCGGACGGCACCGGCCTGAAGAAACTCGCCGATCGAAACGGCTATCGCGGCGTAACGGAGTTCCTCGATGTGCCCGATTTCCACGGCGGCAGTAGCGACACGCCAACCTGGTCGGCCGACGGCAAAGCGGTCTTCTACACGGCCAGAGTCGGAACTCGAATCGAGTTGTTCCGCATCGCGCTCGACGGCAAGCCGGAGCAACTGACCGACACACCCGACGGTACGTCGCACTATCATCCGGAGCCAACGCCGGACGGCCAATGGCTCGTGTACGGCACGAAGCGGGCCGGCGTGCGGCAACTGTGCGCGTTGCGGCTGACCGACAAGTCGGAACGTCAGTTGACGGACCTGAAGCGAGGCACGGCCGCGATGTGGCCGCACTGGCGCCCGGCGAAGTGATTGTCGCCTTTCGCTCCGCGAAAGGACGAGCCAGTATCGCATCGACAAATTGTTATGTATTGAACTGTGCAGCGACTTCCTTTCGCGGAGAGGTTGGGAGTTTTTACCCAAGAATTCAGGTCGGCACGAGACCCGGTCGCTTACGCGTTCGCTGCCGGTTCGCGTTGCGGCAAGGGGCGAGGACTGAGACTCCAGGTTCGGTCCGGACCGGGTTAGGAAAACGAGTTGGCGAATCATTCGCTTCGGACCAATGCGATCGCCGCCGCGAAGGCGATGAACCCGGCGACGACACTTGAGCCCGCATATAGCAACGCCAGGTCCCATCGACCTTTCTGGATCGCTTCCGCCACTTCGAGCGAGAACGTTGAAAACGTCGTATAGCCGCCGCAAAAGCCCGTGCCGAGCAACAAATACGCCGGCCCGCCGCGATCTTTGAACAGGGCCGCGACCAATCCAAGCACCAACGAACCCGACACGTTGATGACCAGCGTGCCCCAGGGAAACTCGGCGGCCCAGGGCTGCGCCCGAAACCACAGGCCGAGCCAGTAGCGGGCGTTCGCGCCGATCGCCCCGCCGAGTCCAATCAACGTGGCCGGGTGCGTCGCGATTGTGGTCAGCCAATTCAAGGGCGTCCCTCCGACTCGAGTCGCACGCGGCCCATTGCGAGCGCGCCGAGGACCATCCAGACAACCGCGTAAAGGAACGCCGCCTCGGGTTGAATCGCGAGCAACGTTCCGACCACGACGCTCGACACGAAGTCGCCGAAGCCATTGACGCAGCCGAGCAGGCCATACGCCGTGCCACGGCGAGCGCGATCGGGAATCAGGTCGGCCGTCATCGCCCCTTCGAGCGAGTCCTGGAATGCCACATATACGCCCGCCAGAACGAAGAGCCCGAACACGAAGGCCATGGAATCGAGTTGCCAGTGGAACGCGGCCGTGAAGCCGAGCATCACACTCGCGCCGATGCCATAGCCCGCGACGAGCAAGCCGCGTCGGCCGACGCGATCGCTGAATGCGCCAACGGGAAACGCGACCAGCGCGGCCGTTGCGTTTCGAGTTGCGTACAAGATTGGCCCGATGAACAGGGCCGTTTCGATCCCGTAGCGACCGGTGAGCAACAGCGTCGAAGCGAACACAAGCAGGCCATGCGCGAAGTCGCCGAGCCCGAAGACGCCGACCGCGAACAGATAACGGCGAAACGAACGCGGCAACTCGGCGATCGATTCGCGGAAACGCAGCCCCGGCTTCGGCGTGAAGCGTTGCTCGCGGACCATTCGCCAGAACACGAACGCCGACCCGAGGCCGGGGATCAATGTCAGGATGAGGATCAATCGATGCGGCGCGGCCGGCGCGTCGAACACGTCGGCTGGGATCAGATAAAGAAGTAGCGCGGCCAACAACGGCCCGATGATCGCCCCGATCGTGTCGCCGGCCCGATGGAGTCCGAACGCTTTGCCGAGATGTTGAGGCGGCACCGAGTCGGCGAGGATCGCGTCGCGCAGCGGGCCACGCAGCCCCTTGCCAATCCACGCGAGCCCTTTGCCGACCAGGATCATCGGCCAGCCGAACGCCATGAGCGCGAGCGACGCACCTGTGAGCGCGTAGCCGCTTACCACAAGCGCTTTGCGTTTGCCGATCCGGTCCGACGCATAGCCGACGCCGAGTTTGACGAAATTGGCGAGCGCGTCGCCCGTGCCTTCGACGAGCCCGAGCATCGAACCCGGGAGTTGCAGAACCGCGAAAAAACCGGGCAGAATCGCGGTCGCCGATTCGTAGGCGATGTCGGCGAGCAGGCTCGTCAACCCGGCCCCGATCACGGTGCGATTCAGCCAGCCGGACGAAACTTCGGGTTCGGCCATGCGGGTGTTGTATCGGCGGCAGGCCGAGCGAAGCGAAGAGGGTTCGAACCCCCACCGAGGGTGTGCCCACGGGCGTGAATCTGCCGACCTTCCTGACTGAGAATGGCCGCCGTTCGGACACGGGCTATTCGCGCGACCCCGACCCACCCCTGACCAGCAAGGAGGGAATTGTTCGACTGTGGTCTGATCTGCTGTTTAGGGCTAGTCATT
>JANLUE010001206.1:0-5386 GCA_031363325.1 Gemmataceae bacterium | reverse complement strand
CGTGCGTGCCGAACCCGGCGTATCGGTAGGCACGAACTCGTGGTCTACTACTACCTCGTGCGCGGGCTGTTCTGGGCGTGTTGGTCGGACATCGCGAAGCCACCGACCGGGGACCTCGAATCGTACCTGACGGCCGAGATTCCGCGACTGGCGGGATTTCAGGAAGCATGGCTCGACTGGGCCAACCCGGAGTTTAGCGGACACAAGGCACGCTCGATCATCGACAACGAACGCCGTCGAATGCCGGAAGGCGGCGATCCGCACGACCACATCGTGGACGCGGACTGCCCATGCTGTCAGATGATGGCCGAACTGCCCGGCGTCTCGTTCTGGGGCCTCGACGGTTGCAACATGGACGGCGATTTCGCGTTCGAAATCTATCGCGAGACGCGCGAAGAATGGGAGGCGGAACAACGCGAGTACGAGGAGTTTTCTCGCCAAAGCGATGCCCGTCGAGCCGAAGAAGAACGACTCGGTACGGACGCCAATCGCGTCTGGAAATCGAGCTTCTCCGCCGACAACTTGAACGAGCAGCCGTTGCACGTTCGATTGTTCGGCATCGGCGGCCACCTCGCGGAATTGATCGAAGACCTTCGGCCCGACGCCGATTCGCAGGCCACGATCGATGGACTGAACCGAGCCTTCGGCAACCTGCGTGACATTCTCCAATCCGAAGACGCCAACCGGACCGATGCGCTGTTCGACCCCGTGCTCGACCGCTTCAATGACCTGTTGACGGAAGTAGCGAACGCGCGACTCGACTTGATGCCAAAGTGCGATTCCCTGCGCGAGACGTTGGCGACGTTTCGAGGATCCGACCGTCCTCAATTCACGGACAACGACGTTCCGTTCTGAATCATGATCGCCGGTCGATCTGGTAGCATGGACGTGGGAGGAAATCATGGCCACCGCGACACGCCCCGTGAAGCCGATCCGCCCGTGCGTCGCTGGCCTGCGGCCCGTCCGCACGCTCGCCGACGTTCTCGACGACCTGGGCGGCATTCCCCCCGAGCGCGTCATCCTCGATCCGCCGCCCGGCCAGGCCAGCGAAGCCGATGTCCATCGCCTCGAAGGTGCTCTCGATAAGCGAATCTGCGAATTGATCGACGGTACTCTCGTGGAGAAGGCCGTGGGCACAAGCGAATCGTCATTTTCGATGAGCCTGGCGATCGACCTCGGTTATTACGTCAAGAAGCACAAGCTAGGTACGATCATCGGCGAACAGGGGATGTTCCGGACGAAGGCCAAGAACATTCGAATCCCGGACCTCTCCTTTTATTCCTGGGCGACGTTGCCGGAGATGCCGACCGATGCAATCTGGAACATCGCCCCCGACCTCGCCGTCGAGGTCCTGAGCCCGTCGAACACGCGTCGTGAGATGGAAGGAAAGCGAATCGAATACTTCGCCTCGGGCGTCAAATTGGTTTGGGAAGTCTTCCCCGACGAGCGTTGCGTTCGAGCGTACACAACGGTTGACCAATTCGCGACGATTACGTCGGCGGAACTGTTGCAGGGCGGCGACATCGTACCGGGCTTTGCCGTGCCAGTTGCCGATCTGTTCGCTTTTCCGAAACCCGCCTGATCGTCAACGTGGGAGCGACAAGATGAGATTCGAAAACCTCGCGGTCCTCCGGGACAAGCTCGTGGCGGCCAAAGAATTCATCGATGTCTACACCTATTTTCTCGACGAATTCTGTGGCGTGCCCGAGTTCATGGAAGCCGGTGAAAGTGTCGACGATCCCTTCCTGAACTCCGTGATCATGGCGGTTGGGCAGCAGGTCTTCGGCCCGAGAGCCGCGCCCGTTGGGGTCGCACTCACGCGCATCGCCGAACACTCGTTCGTTCACGGCGCGTTCCGAATGAACGGCAGCATCGCCTCAGTTTTCTATTTCGAAGACGCCCTTACCGGGCTCCTGTGCATCTCGTCCCCTTCGGGAGACAATCACTTCGCCCGGTTCAGCGGCCGACCCGTCTATCGTCGGCCGGAACCGTCGATGAACTGAGCGCGGATCGGACTTTGCACGAGGTAGATCTCATGTCCGATACCTCCCCATTTCTTGCCGCCATCTCCGCGTCGCCCGAGGACGATGCTCCGCGACTCGTCTTCGCCGACTGGCTCGACGAACATGGCGACCCGGAACTGGCCGAATTCATTCGCCTGCAAGTTGAACTCGATCCACTGGAGCGCTCGCCGCGGAACGACCTGGCCGACTGGCAGCGAGCGGTCGTTCGGCGACGTCAGGGGGATTCGATCCCGGCCGAATTCCCCGCACCGATGCAACGCTTCGCGAAGTTGGTTCGGCGCGAACAAGAACTTTTGGAGGCGAACAAGTTGAAGTGGCTCGGGTCGGTCGCGTCCATGGAGGACGATTTCACGGCCCATTTTCAGGCGACTTTTCGCCGCGGCTTCGTCGACGAAGTCGCCATGTGCACTTCGGTCTTCCTCTGGTACAGCGAACAGGCGCGCGATCGATTTCCGTTGCTCCGCAAGGTGACGCTGTACGGCCCGCGCGACCAGGGGCCGGACTTCGCCGCGTGCCCCGCGCTCGGCGGCATCCGCGAACTCGTCCTGGCCGGCTGGATCACCCCGTACGACGCCCGCTTCCTCGCCACGTCGTTCGAACTCGACGCCCTCGAATCGTTGAAGGTCTGGATCGGCAGCGAAACGGACGAGGAAATGATCGAGACCCTGGCCACGCCGGCCTGGGACGATGACGGTCGCCAACCGACGACGCGTCGCAGGCCATTCGCCAAGTTGAAGGAACTCGAGTTGGTGCAGATGTATGGAGGCGTGCAGGCCGGTCCGGAGGGCGAGTCGTTCGACCAACGGGCCGTCGATCTTGCGATGGCCTTCGACCGACGATTTGGTCGAAAGGTGGCTCTCGTCGAACGGCCGTTCGATCGTCGCTTCGTGCTGAATGGTCGAATTGGTTACGGAATGGTCGCCGGAACGAGTGGAGCAAAGTTCGTCCTTTTGAACGTTGCCGATGAGGCGAATGTTTATCAGTTCAATTTGACGAATGGTCGCCTTCGTGAAATTGAAACCCGACCTCTCGATCGATTGCCGCCGAGCAATAATCGCGAACACACGATCGTCGAGCGATTACGCGACGAGCATGGATTTGAACCGGGACCGATCTTCATTCGGCCTTTCCAGTCGGATACCGGTGACCAACTCGAATTCTCAGTCTACCCATTCGGCCAGTACTCCGATGTTCTCGCCGACCCCGATCTTGTCGAAGGCGAGGAACTCGAAGAGGCCTGCGCCGTGCTGGCGGAGTGGATGGCGGCCGGCCATTTTGTCATCGACAATGGAATCGAACACTGGGCCGGCCCCGATGGCATCTTCTCGAGTTGACCGATGAAATTGATCCTCGCGACCATTCAGCCGGCCAAGCTCGAGGCCGTCAAGGAGGCGCTCAATAAGGTCGAGGTGTTTCGCTTGACGATCGTGGACGTCTACGGCTTCGGCCGGCAGAAGGGCCAGTCCGAGGCGTTCCGGGGGCACGAACTCACTGTGAACCTCGTCCGCAAGGTGCAACTGCAAATCGCCGTGAACGAAGACTTCGTCGAACCGACCGTGAACGCGATCATGGAGGCGGGTCGAACCGGGCCGGAGGGCCGCATCGGCGATGGCAAGATCTTCATCCTGCCGCTCGAGGACTGCGTTCGGATCCGGACCGGCGAGCGTGGCCCGGAAGCGATTTGACGATTCGCCCTTGAAACGCCCCCGGTGGCATCTACCATTTCTGTTCCCGATCCTCGCGACCGGGCGACCGGAACCCCCATATCGGGGGTTCCGATTTTTTTCGCGCCAATCCGGCCGGCCGGTCTCGTGCCTCATCCGGCGGCCTGGGGCGCTCAGTTCGAGTGCGGCGTAGCGAAAGCGCAGCCCGCTCTCGACAAAAAGGAACGGCACATGGCGACCAAGAACAAGACGAACCGGAGCTTGAAGAAGCGGTTCAAGATCACGGGGACGGGGAAGTTGAAACACAGCAACGGCAAGCGGCGCCACTTGTTGGCGGGCCGCACGTCGAAGGCCAAGCGGCAGGCGCGTCAGCAAGCCGTGACGACCGGGCCGACGGCCGACAAGTATATCACCGCCATGGGCGGGCTGTAATTCACCTTCCACCGACCACAGGAGACTTGACCCATGCGAGCTCGTAGCGGCAAGACCGTGCTCCGGAAGCGTGCACGCACCCGGAAACTCACCAAAGGCTTCCGGCTCGGCCGGCACCGCCTTTATCGACAATCGCTCGTGACCCTGATCCGCGGCCGCAAGTATGCGTTCCGCGATCGCCGAGCCCGCAAGCGCCAGTTCCGCCGACTCTGGATCATCCGCATCAACGCGGCCTGCCGGGCCCGGGGCATGCGCTACAGCCAGTTCATCGCCGGGCTCATCAACGCCCAGGTGATCCTCGACCGCAAGTCGCTGTCCGAGATCGCAATCCACGATCCGGAGACGTTCACCAAGCTGGTGGAAATCGCGCGAGCGAGCCTGCCGGAAGGGCTGAATAACTAAGACGCGGCTTTTGACACGTTCGGCCCGGCGAAGCACAATCACGGAGACTCGGCGTGTTCGTCCAGATGGCGAAGCTATCTGGACTCACGAGTTTCGAACCAGAAACTGTTCGATCGTGAACACCGCTTGGTAGCAGTCGATCCCATTTTGTTGAAACAATTCGCGGGCACCGGCGAGGCGATCGACGAGTGCCAACACGAGTGCGACTTCGCAACCGACCTCGCGGGCCGCGTGGACGGCCTTCAGGGCCGACTCGCCTTTGGTGAACACGTCGTCGACGATTGCGACCCGCATCCCTTCCTTGAGCCCGCCCTCGATCACTTTGCGGGTGCCGTGCAACTTGGCCTTGTCGCGGACCCAGAAGCCTTCCATCGTTCGGCCGTTCAATTCGTAACCGATGACGGCCGCAGTCACGAGCGGGACCGCCCCGACTTCGAGACCGCCGATCGCGTCGATCTTCAAGTCCTTGGTTCGTTCAAACAGCACTTCGCCGATCAGGCGGGCACCGGCCGAATGCACGGCCGTCATGCGGCCATCCAGGTAGTACTCGCTCATTTCGCCGGACGCGAGTTTGAACGATCCGCGCCGAAATGACCGCGCGGCCAGGAGTTCAAACAGCTTGGCTTCGTTCGGGGTCATCGGGTTCCTTCGGCTACTTCAAGGTCACGCCGTGCGCGCGTTCCAATTCGCGGCGCGTCCCGGGATCGGAGATCGCTCGGACGAAGTGGACGACTTCCCACATGCGGTTCCGGGCGGCGGCCGCGTCTTCGGGGCGGACCTTCAGGGCGTCGGCGTGGCTCGGCATGTTGACGCCGGGAATGCCGCACATCACCCGCGTGTAGATATCGTTCGGTTGTCGACTTA
>JANLUE010001204.1:0-4714 GCA_031363325.1 Gemmataceae bacterium | reverse complement strand
GCCCCGCCAAGCTGCGCTCGCATCGCCCGAACGAAGTCGTCGTGGAACTCGACGGCCAGTCGGCCGGCCTGCTCGTGCTCACCGACCCTTGGTACCCCGGCTGGACGTGTCACATCGACGGCGCACCGACACGCGTCCTTCGAGCCGACTACGCCTTCCGTGGCGTGCTTGTGCCCATGGGTACGCGCGAGATTGTATTTCGATTCGAGCCAAAATCGTATCGTTGGGGTCGATGGATTTCGCTTGGGACATTATTCGTATTGCTGTTCGCGGCGATTTCGACGGCCTTGTGGTCAAGGCGAGCCGAACGGACGCCGGGCCGACTCGACTCGTGAGAATCGCCCCTCCAACCAGATCGCCGTCTACAATCACTTTTTCTTCCCGCTTCGAGGGCCAGCACATGACTCGCCTCGCGTGCCTCGTTCTCCTGTTTCTTAACTCTGCCTCGACGGCCGACGACAAGCCCGCGGATCATTTCCCCAAGGGCAGCCAGTGGGTCGGCGTGCGGACGATCAATACCGTCGATCACGATTGGTCGATGCGGATCACGGAACGCGATGTCGAAAAGGCCACGTTCCACGGCAAGATCACGATCCACCACGAAAAAGGCAAACACGATACTTACGACATCAAGGGCTTCGCGGGCGTGAACACCATCGAGTTTACGACTGAGGACAAAGGCAAATTCAAGCAGGCCTACAAGGGCACCATCAAGGGCGGCGAGATTTCATTCACGTTCCACGGCAAAAACGTCGATGGCGACGAAATCGACGGCAAAGGCCGACTCAAGCCGAAGCCCCACCCCAAGTCGAAGTCCAAAAAGTGACCGCGTGGAATATTTCGAATGTCGAATGACCCACCAATGACGAAGGAATGACGAATCGATCAAACCCAAATGACGAAGTCAGTTGGAGGCGATTCGTCATGCGTCATTCGACCTTTTGTCATTCCTTCGTCATTGGTGGGTGGGTCATTCGACATTCGAAATTTCTCCCAAATTGCCTTCCCCCAGGTTGCGAAAAACCACGCGCCGCATTATCCCTTGGGTGGGCCCGAAGTTCTCGGCGTTTCGCCGACCTTCCGGTTCAAGGGGTTTCGCTCCGGAGATGGAAAGGTGTCGCAGGCAACGTCAACCACAACCGCTTATTCTCAAATGACCTACGTCGAAAGTGCGACAAAATGACACGATTTGACACAAAAAACCAAAGATGTTTTTTTGGCCGCCGGGTCGTTCCAGCCCGGACGCCACCCGACGACGTGTTGCGGGGTCGAGTGTCCCAAAATGTCCACGAATGTCCCAAAAAACAAAAGAAGTTAAACTCCAATTACCTTGAGACGCGGATTGTTTTCGCCACGCCACGTGGAAATCCGTTGCGTCCGCCGCGTTCTGGCGAACGCGGCTACGGGACTCGAACGGTCGCCGCGTTCGCCGGAACGCGGGAGCCGCGCAATAACTCCGGTTCTCAAGGTGATCGGGGTTTGAATTTCACCGGCCGGGCATCGCGCCGGTTTGCCACGATCTTTTGGACGAAGTTTCCTGAGGAGGTCATCTTCTCAAAAAATGACGCGGCCGGGGGTTTCGCCTACAATCACCACGTCGCTAGGGGTGCCCCGGCCGGACGCCGGGGCTGAGATGAAACCCTTGGAACCCGATCCGGCTTGTACCGGCGTGGGGAAGCGAACCCTTCCGCCGCCTGTCTCACTCGTCAGGCTCTCCCATGACTCAGATCGAATCGGCCCGCAAGGGCCACATCACCCCCGAGATGGCGTTCGTCGCCAACCGTGAAGACCTGGACCCGGAACTCATCCGGTCCGAAGTCGCGCGGGGACGCATGGTCATCCCGGCCAACGTCGAGCACCTGAAGAAGGGGCTCGAGCCGATGGCGATTGGCGTCGCGTCGAAGTGCAAGATCAATGCGAACATCGGCAACTCGGCCGTCACCGGCAAGGCCGACGACGAACTCGAGAAGCTCCACACGGCCGTCCATCTCGGTTCGGACACCGTCATGGACCTTTCGACTGGCGGCAACATCGATGGCATCCGCCAGGCGATCATCGACGCGTCGCCGGTCCCGATCGGCACCGTGCCGATCTATCAGGCGATTCAACAAGTGAAGGAACCGACCGACCTGAGCCCGCGCCAGATGCTCGACATGGTCGAACATCAGGCGAAGCAGGGCGTGGACTACATGACGATCCACGCCGGGGTGTTACTCGAATACGTGCCGCTCACGCGCGATCGAGTGACGGGGATCGTCAGTCGCGGCGGGTCGTTGATGGCCCAGTGGATGATCGCGCATCATCAACAAAACCCGTGGTACACGCACTTCGACGAACTGTGCGAGATCATGAAGGCGTACGACGTGACCTTCTCGCTCGGCGATGGCCTGCGTCCCGGTTCGCTTGCCGACGCCAACGACGCGGCCCAGTTCGCCGAACTGAAGACCCTGGGGGACCTGACGCTCAAGGCCTGGGAGCACGGCTGCCAGGTGATGATCGAGGGGCCGGGCCATATCCCGATGCACCTGGTCAAAATGAACGTCGAGAAAGAACGGGAGTTGTGCCACGAGGCCCCCTTCTATGTGCTCGGCCCGCTCGTCACCGATGTGGCCCCCGGTTACGATCACATCACAAGCGCGATCGGCGCCGCTCTCGCCGCGGAAGCGGGTGCCGCGATGCTCTGCTACGTCACGCCGAAGGAACATCTCGGTCTGCCGAACAAGGACGACGTGCGACAGGGTGTGATCGCCTATAAGATCGCGGCCCACGCCGGCGACATTGCCCGAGGTCGTAAGGGTGCCCGCGACCGCGACGACGCCCTGAGCAAGGCCCGCTTCGAGTTCGACTGGAACAAGCAGTTTGAACTGTCGCTCGACCCGGAAACGGCCCGGCGGATGCACGACGAGACCCTGCCGAACGACGTGTTCAAGAGCGCCAAGTTCTGCTCGATGTGCGGGCCCAAGTTCTGTTCGATGCGCATCACCCAGGACGTGCGCAGCCTCGCCGATCAAGCCGAGAAGGTGGCCCTGACGTTGACGAAGAGCTGATACGATGGCGAACGGCCCGATTTCAGGATTCGAGGGATGACAATGGCTCCGCTCGACGACGAATTGGAAAACTCGAACGGCGTCGCCACGCTCGATTCGCCGAATGGCGAGCGCATACCGCCCCACCTACTGCCCGACGACGGGCCGGAGATGTTTGACGACTCCGAACGTGTCTTCGCGGAACTCGCTTCTCTCGACCTGATCTCGGACGATGGTGAGCCCAAGGAATCGTCGTGGCATCGCAAGAGCATGAACTTGCTGATCGACCAAATCGATCATCTGTACTTCCACGTTCGCGGCCGAACCGACTATTATGTCGGCGGCAACATGTTCATCTACTTCAGCCCGGAGCAATCCAGGACCAAAGACTTCCGCGGCCCGGACTTCTTTTTCGTTAAGCGCACGAAACGCTTGCCGATCCGGGATAAATGGGTTGTGTGGGAAGAAAAACTGCGCACACCCGATGTCGTGATCGAACTGGCCTCGGAATCGACACGGAGGGAAGATCACAACGCGAAGTTTGAGATCTATCGCGACACACTACGGGTATCGAATTACTTCATCTACGACCGCGACGGTTACAAGCTCGAGGGCTGGAAGCTGGTCGACGACGAATACGTCCCAATCGCTCCAGGGCCAAACGGGCGGTTGTACAGCGACCAGCTCGGGCTGTGGCTAGGTTCGTGGGACGGCGACACGGTCGAACCGTCCACTTGGCCGCGCTTCTACCACGAAGACGGAACGGTCGTGCTGGTTCGTGCCGAAGCGGCCGAACAACGGGCGGACGTCGCCGAAAAACGCGCCGAGGCTGCCGAAGCGGAAATCGCACGCCTGAAGGATATGTTGGCGAAGTCGGGGGTGAAATCGTAACGACTGTGAACCGAGGTGCCCGATGAGTTACGTGAATCTGGTCGTTCGGGAACGCGACCGCGACTGGTCCGGCCACATGCATGGGTCGAGTGCGGATCGGGCCATCGCCGCCCTGAGCGCCGACCCCGTCACGCTCGATGAACTGGAGGCGGCCGTCGCCCGGTTCGAGCAACCCGTCGGCGGGCGAAAGTTCTTTGCCGGCCTTCGACCCGGCCTCGATGATCGCCACTACGATGCTGGGCTGGTCGTCATCGACCTCTGCGCTCGGCTCATCGCTTCGGATTCGACCTATTCTTTCGCCTCGCGGGAAGGAAGCGAAACCTTCCACAATGGCCAACACGCGACCGAGACGCCGGTCGGGTTTCACCTGGCCGACGACTGGCACATCGCGGAGGAAGGATTCGACTGGCGGGGCCGCGCGGAGCGCCGCCGCGCCGAACGACTTGCCCGCCCGGACATCGATTCGCGTGACGTGTTCTACGGCCAACCACTGCTCGAACACATCGCCCGATCGTGCTTCGAATTGGCCCGCGTGGGACTTCCCGAGTCGCCAACTCGCCACGACGGCCGCCCGATGGCCGAGTACGAGGCGATTCGCACCGCCCACGCCGACTGGTTGATGACGCCGCGCGACGACCTTGGCGGCCGCAGCCCTCGACAGGTCTTCTTCGAAGGGAAGGGCCACGTCTCGCGGGATCTGCACGACCGCATGATGTTCTGGACGGACTTCAACCGGCCCGCTCCGCCGGTGTCCCGCGAATCGCACGCCTACCGATACGCCGGGTTCGGCACGCACG
>JANLUE010001187.1:0-5534 GCA_031363325.1 Gemmataceae bacterium | reverse complement strand
CCCGTGGCCTGCGCGAAGGCCATACGAACAAGGATCGCGAGCCCTGGGACGTTCCGATCCTTCGCGGCGTTGGCCTGGTGGCGCTGACGTGTCCGATCCCGGAGAAGATCAAGGAGCCATGGGAGACGTACTACCGCGTTTTTCGTGGCCTTGGAGCGGCCTTCGAACCGGGCCGACGGGTGAAGTTGACGGATTTCCCCGACGGACAGGACAAGACCATCCTGGTCGTCGAAGCGGGCGAGGCGGTCCCCTGGCCGAAGCCCGAGGAACTGAACTACGACCCAACCGGACCGCTCCCAAAGCTGGGCGGGCATTTTTCGGATGGGTTCTACGCGGGCTTCGCGGACGGCAGTGTTCGATTCATCAAGAACGGCACCGACGAGAAACTGATCCGCGCCATGATCACACGAAATGGCGGAGAGGCGATTCCAGAACTTCCACCCGCAGTGGACACAAAAATCCTTCGCAAGGCGGCGGGGTACAAGGATTGAACTGAAGCTTCGCTCAAGGCCGAGTTGCACGCGGACTCGTAACCGTTCACCCGGCCGGGACGAGTTTGGGTCCGGGTCGGCCGGCGCGGTGGGCGGCGAAGGCTTCGGCGAGGAACTCGACGATGTTGCGGTTCTGTAAGCGCAGGGTCTGCACCACAGTTAACATTCGTTCGACATAACGACAGCCAGCCGCGCTCTTGCAACCGAAGCTGCGGCGTCGCCAGATCACTGCGAACCGTAACACACGCTCCCCGTGATTGTTCGTCGGCTCGACGCCTTCCGCTGAAACGAACGTCCACAGGCCGTACGATTCGTCGCGCAAGCGCGCGCAGGCGCGACGCGTCTTCGGATCGCGGCAACGCGCACCCGCGTGGAGCCACTCCTGCAACTCCTCGACCAACGGTTGCATGCGAGTTTCGAGGTCCGGCCGCGTGCAACCGCCGCCGCGAAACAGGTGCCACAACTCAAACACGTGCCGATGGATCGCCAAACATTTCTCGCCGTAACGCTTCGCCGTCCCGCCTCGTTTCACCCATTTTTCCCAGTTCCGCTTCAGATGCGCCCAACACAATTGCCGGGCATAGGGGTCCGGCCAGTCGCGGTAGACCACCCAGCGGTCGCTGCACAAGATGCCCTTCAACACACCACCCAGAACCGCTTTCAAAGCCGTGATGTCCCGTTTCGGATGAAGAACGAACGCGGCCACGGTCGGCGTCGCCGCCACCCAAAGCCAGAACTTCGTCATCATCTTCTTCCAACCGGTTTCGTCGGCGTTCTTGACCGGGGCGTCGCGAACCGCCGCGATCGCTTCGGTGTGATTCGCGGCCAACGCGTCGGACACGACGTCTTCCAGGTTCGCGACCGTGCCCAGCGAAACCGGCACTCTCAACACGTCGTTGACCGTTTCCTCGACGCCGCGCCGACTCATCCCTTGGGCCCCGGTCAGATACGCCATCGCGGCCACCAGACGATCGCCGAGCATCGACTCACACAACTCGGCCGGGACGGTTGCTCTCGTCACATGGCCACAGCCCGAGCAGGTGCGGGCGTGGCCCTGGTATTCGGTGATGTGGATCGGGGCCTTGGGCAACTCGGCGAACTGAAAGCGACTCGGCTCGGGATCGTTCGGTCCGGCCTGGGCCGGCAACTTCGACTGGCACTTCTCGCAACAGGGCGGCACGATCGGAATGACCTTGTTGACTTGCTCGGGCGGCACGAGTTTCTTGAGATGGGGCGGGTGCCCTGGCTGTCCGCCCGGCTTGCGACCCGTGGCTTTTTTGTCGGGCGGCTTGGGAAGTGGCGGGGCCTCGCGCGGCGGCGGTTTCTGACCGGAGAGCTCGGCTTCCAGTTCCTTGATGCGGCCCAACGCCTCGCGCGACAACGACTCCACGTCGGCGATCCGCGCCCGCAATTCGGCGATGATCGCGTCCCGCGACGCACACCCGCGGCAGCCTGCCGACTCGTCCATCCCGGCATCCTACAAACCCCAAAGCCATTCAGCTGCGCCCCAGCCCAAAATCGGGTGAACGGTTACCACGCGGACATGGAGCCCTACGAGGAAGCGGAACGCGGCTATCGGGAGTTGATGGAAAAGGGTGGCGTATCGGTTGAAGAAATGCGTGCTCGCACCGACGCGATTCTCGAGCAATTTCGATGAACGAGAGCGACAAAAGTCATTTCGATCTTGGTCGTTCGATACTCGATGGACTTTGAATCGAGACAAGTGTTCATCAACAGGCCCAACGAGTTCGTCCGCTGGGCCGGCTTTTGATTCCCCTCTGCTACAATCCACTTTCCCGCCTCGTTCCTCGGAGTATTCTGCCACATGCCGCGCGCGTCTCGCATTGCTTCAATTACGCTGGCGTTCCTTGTCCCCGCCTGGCTCGCCATCGCCAGCCCGGAGCCGCCGAAGTCCGGGTATTCACCCAAGATCGCGGCCGCGTCGGACGAGGCCGAGAAGGCGATCCCCGGCTTTCAGCACGACACTGCGCTCAAAGTCTCCGTCTGGGCGGCCGAGCCGTTGCTCGCGCATCCGGTCGCGTTCACGTTCGACGAGCGGGGCCGATGTTTCGTCTCGGAGTCGTTCCGAATCAACAACGGCGTGACCGACACCCGCGGGCACATGTACTGGCTCGACGACGATCTGGCGTGCCGCACCGTGGCCGACCGTGTGGCCATGTACCGCAAGCACGCCAAGGACAAGTTCAGCCAGACCTTCGAGCGCGAACGCGAACGGGTCCGCATGGTCGAGGACACGACGGGCTCGGGCCGGGCCGATCGATCGACGGTGTTCCGCGACGATTTCGGCCGGGCCGAGGATGGCATCGCGGCCGGCCTCCTGGCTCGCAAGGGCAACGTGTACTTCACGTGCATTCCCGACTTGTGGCAATTGAAGGACACGATGGGGACCGGCACCGCGGACGTTCGCAAGTCGCTGGCGACCGGCTTCGGTGTGCACACCGGCTTCTATGGCCACGACCTGCACGGCCTGACGATCGGGCCCGACGCGCGACTTTATTTCTCAATTGGCGATCGCGGACTCAATGTCACGACGAAGGAAGGCAAACACTTATATTGCCCGGATAGCGGGGCGGTCTTGCGATGTGAATTGGACGGGAGCCATCTGGAAATCTTCGCGACCGGACTGCGCAATCCGCAGGAATTGGCGTTCGACGATTTCGGCAACTTGTTCACGGTCGACAACAACTCGGATTCCGGCGATCTGGCAAGATTCGTGCACGTGGTCCAGGGCGGCGATAGCGGTTGGCGGATGGGGTACCAGTATCAATCGGAGATGCACGATGAAACGGTGAAGCAAGGGAATCGGGGGCCGTGGAACTACGAGAAACTTTGGGTGCCGGGCCAAGTGGACGCGGCCAACACGGTTCCACCCGTCAAAAACTTCTCGAACGGCCCCTCGGGATTCACACACTACCCCGGCGTGGGCCTGAGCGACAAGTACAAGGGCCATTTCTTCCTGGCCAACTTCAGTGGCACACCGGGCGCTTCCGGCATCTACGCGTTCACGACCAAGTCGAAGGGGGCTTCGTTTGAATTGGTTGGCGATCACAAGTTCCTGTGGAACGTGCTCGCGACCGATTGTGAATTCGGCCCGGACGGCGCGTTCTATGTGAGCGACTGGATCGATGGTTGGGGCTTGACGGGCAAGGGCCGCATCTACAAACTGGTCGACCCCGAAGCGATGAAGAACCCCGCGGTCGCCGAAGCCAGAGACTTGCTGGCGGCGGGCTTCGAGAAGCGACCCATCGCGGAATTGTTGAAACTGTTAGGTCATCCGCATCGCCGCGTGCGATTGGAGGCTCAATTCGCGCTGGGCGAACTCGGCTCGGACGCGTTTGATTCGCTCGCGAAAGTGGCGCGCGACGCCAAGCAATCGCAACTCACTCGCGTTCACGCCTTGCAAGCGATCTCGATTCAGGGTCGAAAATCGGTCGCCGCCAATTCGGAACTCAATCCTCGACGAATCAATCAGTTGGCGAAGGAAGTCTTCGTCGACCCCGATCCCCTGGTTCGAGTTGCCGCCGTTCGCCTCGCCGGCGAACTCAAGCACGACCCGTTCTTTCTCGAAGCCGCGCTGCGCGACAAGGACAGCCGGGTGCGTGCGAACGCCGCGCTCGAACTGGCTCGATTCGGCACGGCGCTGAATCCCAAGTTGGTCGTCGATCCGTCCGTCGCCAGGTCGTGGCGCGATCAGGTCGCCGAGCTGCTCCGCGAGAACCAAGACACGGATGCGGTCATTCGCCACGCCGGGTCGGAAGCGCTCGCCCGGTGCGTACCCGCTTCGCTGCTGCTGGAAATCAAACTCGATGAATCGGTGGCCGTTCGACGTGCCCTGGTCGTCGCGCTGCGCCGCCAAACGTCACCCGAGGTGGCGGCGTTCCTCAACGACGCGGATCCGAAAGTCGTCGCCGAAGCGGCGCGGGCGATCAACGACGAACTGTTGACCGAAGCCTTTCCGAAGCTCGCGGCGAAACTGGCCGACCCGAAGGTCGAACGCGTGGTTGCCTACCGGGCCCTCAACGCGAACTTTCTCATCGGCAAGCCCGAGAACGCCTCGGCACTCGCGACATACGCGGCCCGGCCCGATGTCCCCGACGCCCTGCGAGCCCTAGCCGTCAAGATGCTCGGCGACTGGGCGAAGCCGACGCGACGCGATTACATCACCGGGCTCACGCAAAGCGTGCCGGCACGATCGGCCGATGTTCCAGGTCGTTCGCTCGAATTGGAACTCGACAAACTGTTGCGTGGCCCGAGCGCCGTCGTCAAGGAAACGATTGCCGCGTTAACCAAGCTCGGCGTCAAGTCGGCGGGGCCGGCGCTCGAAGCAATCGTCGTCGACGGGAAAGCGCCGGCTCCGAACCGCATCGACGCCCTGAAAGCCCTCGCGTCGTTTGACGACCCTAATCTCGTGTCGGCCGCGAAGTTGGCCGCGTCATCGACCGATGCGACCATCCGCACGGCTGGCCGGGGCGTGTTGATTCGCAAAGACCCGGTCGGCACGATGGTGCAACTCCGCGAGTCGCTCGCCGGCACGAACGTCGCCGAACAGCAAGGAACGTTCTCCCTGCTCGCGTCCAACCCATCGACGCAGGCCGATGCGTTGATCGAAGAATGGCTCGACCGGTTGATCGCGAAAATGGTTCGCCCGGAGCTGGCACTTGAGATCATCGAAGCCGCGACGGCTAGCAAGTCCGAACGGACAAAGCGCCGGCTGGCCGGCTTCAACGCAAATCGCGGCAAGGACGATCCGCTCGGCAACTACCGCGAGTCTCTGGCCGGCGGCGACGCGGCCAAGGGTCGCGATGTGTTCCTGAGCAAGACGGCCGTCGAGTGTCAACGTTGCCACAAACTCGATGGCCAGGGGGGTGAAGTCGGCCCGCCGTTGAACGGCCTCGGCAAACAGCCCCGCGAGTATCTGCTCGAATCGATCGTCCTGCCGAGCAAGGCGATCGCCAAAGGCTACGAGTCCGTGTTGATCACGAAACTCGACGGCAAGTCGATTAGTGGCGTCTTGAAGGGCGA